>NZ_FMUD01000016.1:0-120843 GCF_900100825.1 Agrobacterium sp. DSM 25558
GGATCACACATTAGGAAACATGTCACCGCAACTCTGTGGATCACACATTAGGAAACATGTCACCGCAACTCTGTGCCTCATCGCTTTTGATCAGCCAGCCGATTGCCATTCAGGAATTTGTCGAGTTCAACAGTACGGGATCTGGAATAGCCGAACTTCTTCAGCAAATTGCGGCCACCGGTCTACGGCCGCTCGAACCTGCTCTATAACCTCCCTGGCATCTTGATCCGGGATCGACGCCCCCCTGGAAACCGCCAAAAGGTGAGACATGCCGGGGGTTCTACCTTCCCCGGCTATTGCCGCGCTGTGCTCACCGCCTGGTCCCGACGAAAAAGTAAGATCGTATGCGGGTGCAGAAACGCAAGCCGGTTTAGATCCTCCATTGGACGCCGCCGCCTAAGGCGTCTCCAAGGGGACACCACCGACCGCGATCCAGCTTCCCACAGAAGGATCGATTTTTTGCAAGGCCCCATCTGGATCGTAGACGCGCAGTTGCGATGCTGATCGCTCAGAGCTGCGAGAGATCACGCGATTGGTGCCACCGGGACGGGCTTGCGACGGAAACAGGATGCCATCCAGCCCTGAAGCCACGACATCATCCGCCATGTACCAGGTCGACGGCTCGATCGACTTGTCGAACCATTCGGCGCGCCAGTCGATCGCAAAATCCGCCCAAACGGCTGGCCACAGGCCGGGATCGAAGCCGGCGCTGAAGTCCGCCACGCGGAGTTGTCTGATGAAGAAGGTGCAGATCGTGCCCGGCTGTATCCATGGATTGTCCTGCTTGTACTCCCCCAGCACCGTCGCGTCGTCCGCAGACAGGTAAAGCGCCTCCTGACAGGGGCGATTGAAGCGCCCGCCGCGTCGTCCGCGCCCATACCGGACATTGGTGTCCCTGCATAAGCGGGCACGATCACCCGGTAGTGGGCGACATCGTCGTGCTCACCGATCATCGCCTCAATCATCCAGCGGCACCGCCTGCAAGCGACTCCAGATAAGCAATCACTGCCTCTGCCCTGCCTTCGTGAACAAGCGCGTCGGCTGTCTTGTAGCCGAAAGCACGTAGCGGCTCATTGCGAAGCAGGAACGCTGCCCTCTCCACATCGCCAGTCATCTCGGTGGATACGGCGAGCACGCGCACCAGGTCCTGCAGATATTTCTGCAGCTGGGGTGCCTGGGGCCGGGTCGTGGGTGTGTTGCGATGCACATGCGCGCGCTCCGCAAGCTCCTGCACTTGAAACCCGAAGAAATTTCCGACCCTCGCAGGAGACAGGTATTGGGTGTTGGGTTCCCGGAACCGTTCAACGAAGGGCTGCTGCAGCACGGCGTTCATGGCTCAATCCTCGCACTTAAAATGCGCTATTATTGAAATTAATTTCAACTCCACTTGACCTAAATATGCACTTAAATTGCACTCTGCGCAATTTTCACCTACCAGCCTGGGTGATCGGCACCTCTCCTAAGATGGCGCGATGCGACTGTTGTGGGATCGAGCTAGCACGTTGGACGGATCGCACGCTCTCGCAAAGGACAAGCCGCCTTGACCAATTCCGGTTTGTTCGTATGAAGGCTCTCAGTTATGTGGCCGACTGCTGAACGAGCGGCTGACGCAGGCCGGGGCCGACGCCATGGCCGTGTATAGGGCTTGCCGGTGGCTTTGGCCTGCCGAACTGCCAGATCGGAGAGTGGCGTGCTGTTTTAGCTGCTGAACGTGCGTCAGGACCCGCCGCAAATTCCAGTCGACCGCCCGTTCCGTATTCTTGGAATGACGGCCACAGCCAGTCTGCAATAATCATTCCCACGCGCAACGTCTTCGACTGTGAAAGGTGTTTTTACCTGTTTTATTATGCGGCCGGCCATTCGGAAGGGCGACAACGGAGGCACCACCTGCCATGAGCCAGCTTCAACTTATTATTCGAAAACGTGCGCATTGTTGCTTTTACAACCGCTCAAGCAGTTCTGTTTTTTTCGCTGAGAATTCTTCGTCCGAGATTATACCTTTTGACCGCAGACCAGCGAGCCGTTCGATTTTGCTGATAATATCATCTTGATGAAAAGCTGTCGGCTCGGAGACCAAGTTCGTGCTTGGAGGCGTCACAGAAGGAATCGGTGCTGCCTCCATCAGATTGGGCATCGCTCCCTGCGTGTCTTGAGGCGTCTCCGGGCTGCCAGCGGCGGTTACGATGTCGAGATCAGCCACCCGGACGAGCCCATGCTGAGAGGTGAAGGTTAATGACTGATCGCCGCTCTGCTGTTGGGAAAAGCCACCTATGTTGTGGTCTTTAGTATCATAAACGGTGATCTCTCCGTTCACATCGATTGCCAGCCTGCGGGTGACCGGGAAGAACGCGTATCGAAGGTTGTTCTGCGCGCCAGTCGACGAAGCCTGGCCGAGATGTTGTGGCCAAGAACTGCTGTGCAAACTTGACTGGTAAAAAAAGCTGCTTCCATTTCCCTGGCTTTGAGACTGATAAGGCCGATCAGATTTTGGGCCGGATAGCTTACCCGACCTTATGCAATCGGCAATCTCGGAGCAGAGCATATCGACCCGATGCTTCAGACCATTGTTGAACATGTCGCCGACCATGATCATGCCGCCGCTCGACCATTGCCCCATCCCGCCAAGTTCGGAGTGATTGAACTGTGCCTGATTGGTATGGCCTGCAATCAACGCCATTGTGAGATGCTCGATGACACCTTGGCTGACGCCGTGTCGCTGGGATAAGTCATCGACAATGCCTTGTTCGCGAGTATCTCTGATCACAAGCTGCGCTCCATTGGTTCGGAATTTCTTATTACATTTGCCGAGCTATGAAGATAGGCATGGCACAAGCTTTGACGCGTCAGCGAGTTTGGGCCACGCAGAAAAGGGCAAGCGCTCGGTGAACATCTGCAAAAGTCATACCGTGCCTCAGTCGTTGCCTCCCGAAAGCGCTTTGACCATAACCCATAATCAAGAGTTCAACGCAATCTGATCCTCGATTAAGACCGATTCCGAAATCCCAACGTTCGCCTATTGCTTCGATGAAGTCAGTTTCAAAATGATTACTGCCGGAGGCGTCGATCCAATGACGCTTCAACCGGGGCGACAGACGCTTCTTCACAATCTGACAAGCCCCCTGGCTCCCTCGCCAAACCTTCCCGCAAGGAGTTGCCTTCATGGATTTTTTGATTGGCTGGGCATAAAGATTTACGCGCGTGGCGACAAAAACAGCTCGGACAAAGACGGTGAGCGCCCCTTCGATCTCGTGGCGATAGACGCGCCAGCAGTAACCTCACCCAACGCAAAACGATCAATCGATCACATCGATATCCTCCGGGCACCACCAATTGGGGGTATGATTATAACGATCACGGCGCTCTACGATAAAACTTGCGCAAATTCAGTTACTATACTAGATTTGTGGAAATGTTATAGGAACCTTCCATGAAGCAGATCGATCTCATGTTCCGTACAATGGTCGCGGAGCTTCAGCAACGGACTTTCGATGCGCAGTGGTCGGCAGACTTTCCGCCAACAGGTCGCTTCGTCAAGGTGACGGTCGATAATCGTGCATATTGGTATTTCGATCAACCGAATGGTCAGGGTGGTCAGAAACGGCGATATGTAGGGCCGATCGATGATCGGGAAATTACGGCACGGGTCGAAACCTTCAAGGGCGAAAAGGATGATTTCCAGAACCGTCGAAAGATGGTCGCGGCTCTCACGCGCGAGGCGGGCATGATTGCACCTGATCGCTTCACTGGCACAGTCATCGAAACGCTAGCAGCGGCCGGTCTATTCCGTCTTCGCGGCGTCCTTGTCGGCACGGTCGCATTTCAATGCTACTCTGCCCATCTCGGTGTCCGCCTGCCTATGGCCGCGATCCTGACTGGTGATGCAGACCTGGCGCAAGACTATGCGATCTCAAGCGAAGTACAGGATTCGATACCGCCAATCGTTGATCTGCTGCAGAGCGTCGATCCATCCTTTCGCGCACTGCCCCATGTTTCCGGCTCGCCCCTCTCGAATGCCTTCCGCAATTCATCTGGATACCGGGTGGAATTCCTCACGACAAATCGAGGTGGTGAGGATTACTCGGACCAACCGGCAAAGATGCCCGCTCTTGGTGGGGCGTCGGCCGAACCTCTGCGGTTCATGGATTTCCTGCTGCGTGATCCGGTCCGAACGGTTCTGCTCCACAGTGCCGGCATCTCAGTCGTTGTGCCTGATCCGTCAAGATTTGCAATTCACAAGCTGATTGTCGCCGGTCGTCGCAAAGATGATACCGGTGGAAGAGCCAAAAAAGCTAAGGATTTACGCCAGGCCGGAATGCTATTTGAAGCATTGCAAGAAACAGGCGATGGCGCAAACCTCGCTGATACTCTGCGTGAAGCCTGGGATCGAGGTCCTTCATGGCGTAGCGCTCTCACGGCGGGCGTTGATGCCGTCGACAAGCAATACCAACCAGCGGTCCATAAGATTTTCGCGATTCTTCCGACCGATGAGGTCCATCACCATAGCACGTGATGCTTTCCGCCGAGGCTATGACGTCCGAGCTCTTGGTGCCAACACCTGGCGAGCCGATATGAACGCGACAGATGAAACCCGCACGCAGCAGTTTGCACGAGATTTAAAAGCGCTGGCTTTTGCGGATTGATCGTCAAGAACTGTGCTCAAGGTGCCATGGAAGACGACCTCAATATTGTCCTTTAGACTTGAGGCGCTTCTGCCCCCATCGCCTGATCTCGATTAACAATAAGCGCCGATGAAGACGTTCAGTTCTTTAGAAGAGCTCAAACCATCGAGAACCCATCGTCCCGCTTCTCAGACGTACCTCACTTGCGCCACGCGTGCTGGTTAAATCGGCGCTTTAAGCGCCCTCTCACAAACATCCAGCACTGCATGCTGTAACAGCTAGACGCGCTGCGCCACCCAAGCCATTTGTTCGTAATTGATTTCATAAGCGGGCCAGTATCGGGCATCGACATAACCTCAGGAACAAAATGATGTCCTGAAAAGCCATTGCTGATGCAAAGAGAAACTGGCAATAGCTATCTGGAATAAAGTTGAATGGTCTTCACTTCCATCAACCCAGCGTTAGCCTGCGTAAAAACACCGACTTCAAGGAAGCACGATCATGGCAACGAAACCCCGCAGACCATTAGACCCCAGAGACGCAGCCGAGGCTCTGTTTGCAGCACCCAAGAAAGCCGCGGCACCCGCCGTGGAAAAACGCGCTATTCCCAATACGAAAGAACTGGTGTCTTTGAAGATAGACAGTGATGTTCTTGCGTATTTTCAGCAAGATGGACCGGGCTGGCAGGAGCGGATAAATGATTTCCTGCGAACCGGCATGGTGGCGCAAGACGACGATGAGGTATGAGATGACAGGAACCTGGTGTCTGAGTCATAAACGCAACAAACCGGACTATCTCAGACCAAGGACACCGTCGTCCCACTATCCAGAACAATGTACAGGTCCCTGATCATGCCAGCAGCGAGAAGAAATGTGTCTCGAACCTGGCTGTCATCACGCCATCCTCGCTCAACGGATAATGCGGTCGTGTGAATATCAAGCACGATATCACGGCCGGGGCCGTTCGGAATACCGACTGCTTCGCGCAAATCCTTGATCGTTGCGACGGCACGCTCCAACATCCGACGCTTTTGAAACGCATCGAGACGGTCGATGCGATTGGCATCTCGAACAAGGTCACCAATGAAATCTGTCGTCAGGCTCATGGTTGAAAAATGCCGCACGCATCCGACTTTTCAAGTCTCGGCGGAACAAAAAGTACCAAAATTAGCGCTTTGATTTTCTCTGTGATCCAACAGCATCACCACACAACCGATACACGTAATTTCTACGGCTGTCGTCATCCAGCGAACGCTGCCCTAGCTCAGCGAGCTTTGTCTGATATATGCGAGGCCAGAGCTCACATTGCACAGGGTTTCAAGGCTCGGGTCCTTGCCGTATCGTGACCTCTGCGCCATAGGCTTGGCGCAGATCGTTCTGGCCAGGCTGACGGTCATTTGAATGATGCAGCAGCGTCGAGGTATATCCCATTTCACGCGTTCCCTCGATAAGAGTAACGTCGGCATTACCGGGATTGACGGAACGCTCGAACCAGTCGACCGGATGCTGCAGAAAACTCATTTCAAAGGCACGGTTGGTGACACCGTGGCCGACGATCACCACATTGTCGTGGCCATGTCGGGCCTCGTGCATGATGGTCTGCAGGAACAGCCGCATGCGCTGCGCGACATCGGCTCGGCTCTCGCCATCGGGCGGCCGGGCGTAGAATTTGCCGTTGTTGCTGCGCAGTCTTGCCCATTTTTCAAATTCATCGGGAAACTTTTGCTTGCGCTCGGCGTGATCGTAAATCTCAGTGAAGAGCCCAAAATCCTGCTCTCGCAACAAATAGTCTTCGCGCACCTTGCCGACGCGCTCGACAGGCAAGGCCTCAAGCAGAGCGTCCTTGCTTTGACGGGTCCGTAGGAACGGTGAGTACCACACCCGCAGCTTCTGCAAGCCCGGTTCTGTAAGGCCGTCCAAATAAGCCGCGACTGCAGCCCCGGCTTGCGTGGCCTGGCGATATCCCCAATGCGTCAACGGTACGTTGTGATCGCCAAACTGGCTGTAAGCCCGCTCATCCAGATTGCCCAGGGATTCGCCGTGGCGAACAAGAAAGACACGCATCAGCTATCCTGCTGCAAAGGTTAGGACGCCACAGCGGCCATGGACGTGGGACGCATGGTCGACATCCCTCGTGGCATCGGCAAGCCTTTATTATCACATGATTGCAGGACCGCGAGAGCACAAAAGCAGCGGCAGGCCACAAATTGCTGTATCGCCTCGTGGGATATCGAAAGCCTTCATTCCTGATAGGCGCGTGCGATACACTGCCTGAGATCGCCAAACCGGAAATCCGATCGCGTCAAAATACTAGACATGCGCGCGCTGTCGAGGAAATGCGTGTGGCGTTGTGCAGCCGACAGAACGCCCGTCGCCTCGCGGTCAGACTTGCCGAATTGACGATTGGCCGCGCGCGCAATCAGACCATTTGCGCCGTCCGTGTCCTGCATCTTTTTTAAAAGTGCGGCAAAGCGTTCCAGTGCCAAGGTAAAGTATTGGCGCAGGGTGACAAGGTGCCGGCGGATGCCTCTATACGCAAACAAAAACCGGCACCGCGTTTGAAAATTGTGCGACTTGCGCCGGGAGTTCATCCCGGCGGAATCCGTCCACGGTAAAAGTGGAGGTGTTACACGCCCAACAAAACAGTGGCACAACTACAACTGAACACTCGACAATCACTTTCGCTAATCCCGACCTCTGGGAAGCTGGCGCATGCCGCAGACAGAATTACATATTCGCACAACACGGCTCAAACGAGCCGACGAACAAGGGCTGCATGGTGGCTACAAGTGTACGTTTAGAGGAGGCTGCAAGGCTGGGGGTTCGGAATTTCCCAGTAAGTGCTGTCCCGTCGCGCATCTTTAAGGATCTAGCCGCTGAATACATCAACTCTTTAAATTCATTTAGAGCGACGCCATCCGCACGCATGACAGCAAGGATCAGCGGATCGCCGAAGATTTCGGCGAGCTTCATCTCGTCCTTCGTGTTTTTCATCGCGGTCTCCTTTCAACAAGTCCCACGCTCCCGAATATGGCGATGACTTGACAGTTCCGAGTTAGGGGTGTTACCAGTAAGTAACAATTCAACAGTTACCGACCAGTCACACCCATGTCAACATCACTTCAGGATAAAATTAAAACTCATGAAACCCGAAAAATCTGATCGCGCTTCCGAGCAGAAAATCGCGCCTCGTGACCGGATCGTTTCAACGGCCTGTCAGCTGTTTCGTGAACATGGCATACGCGGCATCGGGGTTGATGCCATCGCGGAAGCCGCCTCCACAAATAAGATGACGTTATATCGACATTTTGGCTCTAAAGATGATCTCGTATGCGAAGCGCTCAAGCATAGTTCTCGAACGCTGGAGAAGGCTTGGGAAGATCTTGCAACAGAGAACCCAGGCGACCCGAAGGCTCAGCTGACTGCATGGGTGAAAGCGCGCGCGGAATGTCTTTCCAGCGAGCCTTACGGATGTGATTTGGCCAATGCTGCGGTAGAGCTGAAAGAGCAAGGACATCCTGCGCATGCGATCATTGAAACATTGAAAATGGAACAACATTTCCGGCTCGCCGATCTTTGTCGTTCGACAGGCGTTACCGATCCAGAACTTTTAGCTGATACGCTATCCATGCTGTTGGAAGGGGCGCGTGTCAGCAAACTTGCAGCCGGCAAAGAAGGACCGTCGATGCGGTTTACGCGTGCGTGTGAAGCGGCAATGATCTCGTTCGGTCTAGGTGCGCAGGCTTCTTCCTGAATCCTGCGGGAGCACGGATGAAGTGATACCGAGAGCACAAAAGTAGATTTTGATCGCCCCACAGAATAACCATCAAACGAGACCTCGCCCCTTCGTCGTATTGTGTCATCGGACTTTCACGCTGAAGGTGTTGACCCACTCGAACCACTGGTATGGAATCCGCTTCATTCAGCGGTATCTCAGCTATGTAACCTTTCCCCGTTTGGCCAGGAAATCGAGAAGGGCGCGCACCCGCGACGGCAGCAGGCCTCCCTGCCCGATATGGATGGCATGAAACTCCTCCCGGTCTCCAGAATTATACTCCTCGAGCACCGGAACCAGACGGCCGGCCTTCAGATCGCCGCAGATCGTGAAATTGGCGAGGCGGGCAATTCCGCTTCCACCGAGCACCAGCTGTCGCAGAGCCTCGCCGTCACTGGCTTGGATCCGGCCGACGACTGGGACAAGAACCGTCACACCCTTCGATATCATAGGCCAGCCAACCATCGCGCGGGTGTAGCCCAGGCCCAGCGTGTCATGCCTTTCAAGGTCTTCGATAGTCAGGGGCAGACCACGGCGGTGAGCATAGGACGGCGCAGCAACGATGGTCATCGCGGTGTCGCCAAGTTTGCGCGCGACCAGGCTTGAACTTTTCAACGGGCCTGCGCGCACCGCCACGTCCATTCGATCTCCAAGGAGATCAACGACAAGATCGCTCTGTACGATATCGACGGTAATCGCAGGATATCGCTCCATAAATTCGGGGAGTATAGCGGCGAGCACATGAGTGGCATAGGAGGCGCTGGTGCTGAGGCGCAGGCGACCACTTGGAACTTCACCCGCACTGGTGGTCCGCTCCGCATCTTCGATATCTGCCAGGATACGCGTGGCCCGCTCGAAAAAGATGCAGCCTTCGGCAGTAAGCTTGAACACGCGCGTCGAACGGTTGATGAGACGGGTACCCAGACGCGTCTCCAGCCGCGCGACCAGTTTGCTCACCGCGGAGGGCGTCATTCCGACACCGCGAGCAGCCGCCGAAAAGCCCCCGCGCTCGACGACTTGCACGAAGACCTCCATTTCTCCGGATCGATTGACTTCTGCTCGAGCCATTGGTCCCCAAATTCACAAATGTTGTTCCAGACCGCAATCTATATCATCCAAGCTGGATCTTCTATCTTTGCCCAACAGTCCTGGAATTCGCTCCCATTCTCCGAAAAGGAAGACAACATGGAATACCGTTCTCTTGGCCGATCGGGACTCAAAGTCTCGCTCCTGAGTTTTGGCGCAGGCACGTTCGGAGGTACAGGCCCCCTCTTTAGCGCTTGGGGCACTTCCGATGTCACCGAAGCCAGGCGACTCATCGATATCTGCGTTGAAGCTGGCGTCAATTTGTTTGATACCGCAGATGTCTACTCCAACGGCGCGTCGGAGGAGGTGCTGGGTGCAGCGCTGGAAGGTCGTCGCGATACCGTGCTGATATCAACGAAAACCGGCTTACCTATGGGGGATGGACCAAACGAGGCGGGCTCTTCCAGATTTCGTTTGGTTCGGTCAGTCGAAGACGCACTTCGCCGACTTCGAACCGACTATATCGACATCCTGCAACTGCATGCTTTCGACGCCCAGACGCCCGTCGAAGAAGTCTTGTCGACCCTTGATACGCTTGTTCAGGCGGGAAAGGTCCGCTACGTCGGCGTCTCGAATTTTTCGGGGTGGGAAACCATGAAGTCGTTGGCCGTCGCCGACAAGTACGGATGGCCTCGCTACGTCGCCAATCAGGTGTATTATTCCCTCTTGGGCCGAGACTATGAGTGGGATCTGATGCCGTTGGGTATGGATCAGGGCCTTGGAGCACTCGTGTGGAGCCCGCTGGGGTGGGGTAGGCTTACGGGTAAGATCAGGCGGGGCGTTCCCATTCCGAAGGACAGTCGTCTGCACGAAACAGCAAGCTTTGGTCCTCCAGTCGATGAGGAACACCTCTATCGCGTCGTCGATGCTCTCGAAGATGTCGCAAGACAGGTCGACAAAACAGTTCCGCAAGTGGCACTCAACTGGCTCACAGGTCGGCCCACTGTATCTTCCATTATCATGGGTGCGCGAAACGAGGAGCAGCTCCGACAGAACCTTGGAGCGGTCGGCTGGCAGCTAACGAGCGATCAGATTGCTTTCCTGGACGATGCCAGCATCGTTACCCCGCCATATCCGCATTTCCCCTATCATCGCCAAGAAGGCTTTGCTCGACTTAACCCACCGATAGTAGGTTCCATCACGCGTCGATGGTAAGCGTCGATGCTGGGCGTCTTGAAAGGCGGCGCTCTTGGTACGGGACGTTCATGCTAGGAATATTCGCGCGCGGCCGAGATGCCGACTGCAAGCCATCTGGCGAATTCCTAGCCGCCACGGACGAAATCCTGGGTCGAATGCCTCCCGAGGCCCGTGCCTGGGAGCTGCCGCAAACATTGATTTCTTATTCTTGTCTATCTACCACTTAAACGAGCTAGCAGTCAGCCCCGTCTGAAGTGGAACCTCGGCGGCTTTATGCGTCTGAAAAAGGAAACCGCAAGGCGTTTCAGACGGCTTAAGATTCTCGAAAGCTTCGGCCCAAGTCTTGAAACGAACTAAATGCAGCGTAACGTTTGGCATGAATTGCTGCCAAATCGCCTCCTGCTGGGGTGTAGATTTTCGCAACACGGCAAAGACTTGTCATCGCTGAACGTGCATCCGAGAAAGCCCCGCTGGCAACAGCACCGAGGATAGCAGAACCAAGGAGCACCGGTTCTTCCGATACCGTGGCGACGACAGATTTGCCGCAGGCATCAGCCAGAACCTGACGGACCAAATCGTGCTGACCGGCACCTCCGCTTATGACAACGCGCTCTACATTCGCGCCTGCTTCTGCCTGAACCTCGATGATTTGCCGCAGGCCATATCCGATGCCGCAAAGTCCGGCGACGTAAAGTGCCACGAGGCTTTCGAAGTCACGATCCATGCCAAGGCCCGCGATTACCGCACGCGCGTGCGGATCGGCAAAGGGCGCGCGGTTGCCGAGAAATTCGGGAACGACGTGTAGCCCTAGCGCAAGGTGAACGACATCTGACGCGCTGACTGAGCGTGCGACGGCCTCATCGGCAATCAGGACCGGCAGCGGCACTCCTTGGCTTGAAGCCTTTACCTGCGCCTCCGCAGTTGCTGGATGGAACGAGAGCAACCGGTCGATTGCAGCGCCTGCAGCGCTCTGTCCGCCTTCGTTGAGCCACATGCCTGGAACCATGGCAGAGAAATAAGGTCCCCAGACCCCTGGCACGAAAACTGGCTCCGTTGTCGAGGTCATGGTGCAGGAAGATGTTCCGAAGACATAGGCGAGATTGCTCTCGGGACTCCCATCAACACCTGCGGTTCCGATGCCACCGGCATGGGCGTCGATCATGCCAGCCGCAACGGCCGTCCCCGGCAATAGTCCCATGGCCTTCGCAGAGTCCTTCGACAAGCCTTGGCCAAGCGGTGTTCCCGGCTCAACGATAGTGGTGCCGATGCGGGCAAATTTTTCCTCGGCCAGTGTTCCAAGGCCGATCTTCTCGAAATAACTCGGGTCCCACCGATTTTCATGCGCCAGATAGGTCCACTTGCACGTGACGGTGCAGGTCGACCGGGCGAGATCACCCGCTGCTTTCCAGGTCAGGAAGTCGGCGAGATCGAAGAACTGCCATGCTGCATCGAAGGTTTGGGGGCGATTTTCCTTCAGCCACAGCAGCTTCGGCGTCTCCATCTCCGGCGATATCCGGCCGCCGACATAACGCAGCACGTCATGCCCCAAGGCATTGATCCGTTCTGCCTGACCAACGGCGCGGTGATCCATCCAGACGATGATATCGCGGTTCTCGTCTTCGGAAGGCCCCACGGGCAGGGGGCGTCCACCCTCACCCAACACGACAAGCGAGCAGGTCGCATCGAAACCCAAACCGATGACGGCGGCCGGATCGACGCCACTGGTGCTCACCACCTCCCGCACGACATAGCATACGGCATCCCATATTTCAGCGCTCGACTGTTCAACGATCGCACCAGCTTCGCGAAACAGCGAAATGTTTTGCTTGGCCACCGCCAGCATTTGGCCATCCAGATCGAAAAGGCCAGCGCGCGCGCTTCCAGTCCCGACATCGATGCCGATAACGTAGCCCGACATGGTGGGGTTCGCTGTATTGTTCATTTTCTCTGGCTCTTAAACGTCGTGAGGATCGAAAGATGACCGTTGACGCCGATCAAAGATCGACGCTGTTGGGCAAGATGACGAGATCGCGGATGGTAATATTGCGCGGCCTCGAGAGCATGAAGAGGACAGCGTCTGCCACTTCCTTCGGCTGCATCAGGCTGCCATTGGCAAGAGCATCCTCCAGCTTGGCCTTCGGCCAGTCATCGATCAATGCCGTAACCACTGGACCGGGCAGCACTGCGCCAACACGCACGCCATGCGGCGCGACCTGACGACGGGTGGAATGCACGAATGCCTGAACCGCGAATTTCGATGCGGTATAGATCGGCTCCCAAACAACGGGCACGACACCGGCAATCGAACTGGTAAACAGGATGTCGCCTGACTTTTGGGCAATCATGTGCGGGAGCACCGCATGCACCGAGCGGAAGGCGGCATTGATATTGAGGTTCAGCATCCGGTCCCATGCATCCGGATCGCCTTCAGCCACCGGTCCGCCGACATAGGCACCGGCATTGGCGTGAAAAATATCGAGCCCGCCGGCGACGTCCAAAATACGTGGCAGCATGGCAGAGACTTCAGGCCCATTCAGCAGATCAACCACCAATGGCTTGGCTTTGTCCCCAAGTTCAGCACACAGAGCCTCTAATTTGTCCTTGGCGCGGTCGATCAACACGACGGTCGCGCCTTCGGCGAGCAGAGTGCGGGCGCATTCCAGGCCGATGCCCGATGCGGCACCCGTAATAGCGGCAACCTTGCCCTTCATGAGTTCAGTCATCAGAGTTTCTCCAGTATGGTATTAGGCGCGGCCATGGCTGACGCGGGACCGACGTGCTAGCGAGTCGACAATGACGGCGATGGCAAGGACTGCCCCGGTTATCATGTAGCGCAGCGATGAGTTGAGGTTGAGCAAGGTCAGACCATTGGAAATGGCCTGGATGACGATGATGCCTAGCAGTGCCGAATAAGCACTACCGCGCCCACCGAAAAGGCTGGTGCCGCCGATAACGGCTGCCGCGATTGCATTCAGGTTGACGTCGCCGGTACCGGCCTGCTGGCTGGACGAGGCCAGCCGCGAAGCAGACAGCACGCCGCCGAGCGCACCCAGTGTCGAGCACAGCATGAACGCGCTCATATAGATACGGCGGACATTGATGCCGGAGCGACGGGCCGCCTCCCTGTTGCCACCGACGGCAAACATCGACCGGCCCCATTGGGTCTTGGTCAGTGCGTAATTGAGGATGACGGCCAATGCGACGAAAAGGCCGAACATGTAGGGTACGCCGCGGCCAAGGTTCAGATAGTAGACAGCGAATTCAAAAATCACCGTCAGCACGATAGCCTTGATCACCAAGCTGCTGAGCGGCTGTGCCGACAAATTGACCGCTAGACGGCGCTGACGAACGAGGTAGCCGGTGACGACCAACACCAAGCCTGGTATCAGAGCCAGCGCATAGGACAGCCAGTCTGGCATCACCAAAATCTGACCGAAACGTACCAGTGGCGAGGCATAGGGAAGATTGATGCTGCCCGTCGGGCCAAGGATGTAGAGCTGTAAGCCGAGCAAGGCGAGCAGGCCTGCAAGTGTCGCCACGAAACTCGGCATGCCCAGGCGGTTATACATGACGGAATAAAGAGCGCCGACCAGCGCGCCAAACACCAGAGCCGCGAAAATCGCGACGGTGATTGGCAAGCCGGTGTTTACCCACAGCACGCCAATGATCGCGGACGACAGGCCACTCATCGAGCCGACGGACAGGTCGATCTCTCCGAGCAAGAGCACACAGACGATGCCAAGCGAAATGATACCGACCGTAGCGCAATCAAACAGCAGATTGACCAAGTTGTTTGGAGCCAGAAAGACCGGGTTGAGGATGCTGAACACTGTCGAGATGACAATCAGACCGATGGCCACCGGCAGCATGCCGAGGTCGCCAGAGCGCACGCGGTTGAAGAAACCGCGGACCATTCCCGCTATGCCGTCATCATGCTCGACGCGAACATCGCTGCGGTCGAGAGCTGACGTCTTGCTGGACGGATCGTTGGACATATTCTGGCTCATAAGGGGCTCCCGGTCGTTTCCGTGTGTCCGGTTTTGCGCTCATTGCGGCGTGACACCGAGTTTTCGGTCGCACCAGTGATGGATGCGACAAGCTCCTGATTGGAAGCGTCGGGTTCGAAGACGCCGTTGTTTCGACCGAGCCGCAGCACGACGATGCGATCGGCGACGGCGCGAACATCTTCCATGTTGTGGCTGATGATGATGACACCGAGGCCACGGTCGCGCACCCGCTCGATTAGGTTCAACACCTCGGCCGTCTGGGCAACGCCAAGCGCGGCTGTCGGCTCGTCTAGCATGATGATTTTGGGATCAAGCAGCAGCGATCGCGCAATCGCAACCGTCTGGCGCTGCCCGCCGGATAGCGAGGCAATAGGTTCCCGCACGGATGGAATGCGCGCAGCAAGCTCCTTGAGCAGCGTCCAGGCGCGAACTTCCATGGCGACTTCGTCTAGGTTCCACGGCGACATTTCATGGCCGAGGAAAAGATTGGCAACGACATCGAGATTTTCGCATAGCGCCAAATCCTGAAAAACGGTGGCTATACCAAGTTCCAGCGCGCGGCTGGGACTATCGAGAGAGACGTCCTGACCGCAAAATTCGATCGTGCCTGAGGTCGGCTGGTGAACGCCAGCCAAAACCTTGACCAGGGTAGATTTGCCCGCACCATTATCACCAACCAGCGCAACGACCTCGCCGGCCCGCACCTCCAGGTCGATATCGGTCAGTGCCGACACCGCACCAAATTTTTTCGAAATTTTGCTCAGTCTGAGAAGTGTGCTCCCCTTCTCCGGGACGATTGTGTGTGTCTGCACCATGAGATCAGGCTCTTTGTTGGTTCGCTGACATGTCCGACCGGACAAGGATGTCCGATCGGGCAACTGAGGACGATTACTGCGTGATGCCAAGCTTCTTGCAGCCAGCGGCGTATTCGCCGGTGCAAACTTCCTGGACGGTCTGAATCTTCTTGTCGAAGATTTCCGCCTTTATGTTTTCCGCCGTGACAACAGCGGGGACGAATAGCTCGGAGGGTGTATCGTAAAGAGAGGTCTTGGCCTCAGGCTTCTCGCCTTTCAGGAACTGGACCGCCACTTTGGCCGCTGCAGCCGCAACGATTTCCGAAGGCTTGGAGATCGTGTTGTATTGGTCACCGGAAATGACCAGTTGCAACGCCGCGATGGTCGCGTCATTACCTGTCACAGGCGGAACCGGATTGACGCCAGCGGCCTTGAAGGCGGCAATCGCGCCGCCGCCCGTGCCGTCATTGGCTGCAACCACGCCCTTGATGTCGGCACCGAAGCGGGTGATCTGGCCCGCAGCCCATTCCTGAGCTTTAGGCGGAGCCCATTCGGGCGTGTCGAATTCGGCCAGCGTTTTGTAGCCCGAATCCTTCAGGCCGAGATGCACGCCATCGCGGATCAGGCCAGCGGCCGCATCCGTGGGTGAACCGTTGATCTGGAGAACGCCTGCCCCAGCGGGAACACCGCTCGCCTTTAGATGCGCGACGAGAGACTTGGCAATTGCTTGGCCTATCCCCTGATTGTCGAACGAAACATAGTAGTCAGCTGGCTTTGCAGGGATGGGACGGTCATAGGCAATCACCTTGACCTCCTGGGACTGAGCGATTTCGACGAGGGCCGCGGCGGCTGCGGAATCGACGGGGTCGAGCACAATCACCTTCGCGCCCTGGGCGATCACGGAGTTAAACTGCTGCTGCTGAAGTGCTGCATCGCCATTGGCATTCTGATAGATCAGCGTGCACTTTGCGCAGAGCTTTGCCATTTCGGCTTTGAAGCCCGGATAGTCGTGGTTTTCATATCGTGTCGAAGCCTGATCGGGCATTAGGAACGCGACGGTAGCCGCCTCCTGCGCGGAAGCCGATCCCGCAAACATTGCACCAGCAGCAGCTGACACCAACATCATTGAACGAAGTCTCATAGTCTCCTCCTCTTGAATTCAAAATTGTTACCGAGAGACGCGTTCCGGTTTCTCCAAGCTTCTTCCGTTTCTGCCGCAAGCAGCAGAACTGTCGATCAATTGCTGTCGGGGTGTATCCCGGCGCAAAAATAAACTGGAAACCAACTCGGATGCCTCCCGGCCGACCCTCCACAGTCAACCAATAACATCGATTGCGCAGCTTTGCTCAATCGATGAAGCAGATTGCTCCTTTACCGGATTGATGTCAAGGCTATGTTTGGAAGTGGAGGAATGTGTGAATCAGGACAAACCGACGAAAAAGACCACAATCTACGATTTGGCCACACTTGCGCAGACGTCCGCCAGTGCAGTCAGCGCTGTGCTCAATGGTACCTGGAAGAAACGCAGGATCAGCAGCAGTCTGGCCGAGAAGATCACGCAGATCGCGAAGGAACAGGGCTATGCGGTGAACATGCAGGCCAGCCTGCTGCGTCGAGAGAAGTCGCATATCATCGGCATGATCGTGCCAAAATACGACAATCGCTATTTTGGATCCATTGTTGAAACGTTTGAGACGATGGCGCGAGAGCGCGGCCTGTTTCCAATCATCACCTGCACACGGCGCGATCCTGCGCTTGAGATCGAAGCGGCCCAAACCCTTTTGTCGTATCAAGTCGAATGGCTGGTCTCGACGGGAGCAACTGACCCCGACCGCATCAGCGATCTTTGCAATCAGGCAGGCGCGCGGAGTGTCAATCTCGACCTT
The DNA here is from genome assembly GCF_900100825.1 of Agrobacterium sp. DSM 25558. Lineage (NCBI taxonomy): Bacteria > Pseudomonadati > Pseudomonadota > Alphaproteobacteria > Hyphomicrobiales > Rhizobiaceae > Agrobacterium > Agrobacterium sp. DSM 25558. Next base: position 17,305 of record NZ_FMUD01000016.1, read on the forward strand.
CCCGGCAGCAAGGCACCATCGATCATTTCCGACAACTTCGGTGGAGCATACGAACTGACCCGGCGAATTCTCGCCAATAGCAAACGCAAGCTGGGCTCAGCCCAACCCCTCCTCTTCATCGGCGGTCGCGGCAGTGATCACAATACCACTGAGCGCGTTCGCGGTTTTCGCGCGGCTCACCACGATATCGGCATTCCAGTCGACGACACTCATATTCTTGCATCCGGTTACGCCCCGGAGAAGGCCGAGAGTTCCCTTCAGGCACTTGCACGCTCCGGTGATCCGCTACCTGTTGGTATGTTCGTGAACTCAACGATTTCACTGGAAGGCGTTATGCGCTGGATCAAGCGATCAGGGTACTACAAGGACCGCACACCGATCATCGGCTGTTTCGACTGGGACCCCTTTGCCGCCTTGCTGGGGGATGAAATCGAGATGGTTCGGCAAGATGTTCAAGGGATGTTGGATGCCGTCTTCAACGTTATAGACAAAGGCACGACGACGGGACCGCTTATAGAAATCCCACCAATATTTATCGGTCCTGAGCAAATGTAATTAAATCGACATGGATGAGCCTCTTACGCGTCCATGTCTCAATCCACGCAGTTGCGCCTGGGAGACCCGCGGACGCTTCGCCGCTTCATTGAAGAGTTAGCACAGGTACCAGATCCGGGACTAGATTACCGAGCGGCGTCCGCGCTGAAGCCCATCTAGCCCATGACCGGTGAGAATTTCAAAACCGCGCCAGCGCCCGTTTATGAAATCGAGATCTGCGGCTAGAAGCGCATCGATGGCCTGAAGGATTTTCTCCGGCGACGCCCCGCGGGTGGATAGAATTTTCAAACCTTTGCAATTGTTTTTCCGAAACTCGCTTTTTTATATATTATATATATCAGGACGAGTGGCACCAAATGAGGATTGCTGACAGGCTGATACTGGACGGTGAAAAAGTTTGGTCGACTGTAGGTCCGGTGTTTTTTTTGAGTTCGTTACGAATGGTTCTGCGTGTCACCCGCGACGTTCCGCAATCCACGTGGCATGCTGTTCATGCAATCCAATCCTGTTGAGGTAACAAGAAATTGGTCCTCAATCATAAGCGCTCCAAAATTCTGTCCATAAAAAGGGGCTTCGAGCGCCACAACCATATTGGGCTCGATGACTTCCGGATTTCCTGCAGAAAAGAACGGCCACTCTTCTATCCCGACGCTCCCACCAACGGAGTGACCGAAATGACCGCGATAATATTCGCCAAAACCGTCACGGTGCATGGAAGACAGCATGGCTTGATGGACAGCGCCGAAGTTGTTGCCTGGCTTGATCTCTTCTAGGCCTGCGGCAAATGCTGCTTCCAGCGCTTTGAAGATGTCCTGAGCCAGCCAGGATATTGGACCGTATGAGAAGGTCCGCGCGCTGTCAGACGAATATCCATCGACCAGTGTGCCGACGTCGGCCTTGATCAGGACGCCCGGTGCGACTACGGCCGACATATCCGACAAGTTTGGACCAACCGAAATGAAATCCCAGTGTCCGCTTAAAGCAAACCCGTTTGCTGTTGCTGCGTCTTGCGCGCCGATCTTCCACTCTGCGGAGAGTTTGGATAACGAAGCGCCTGGGCGGATGTTCTCAACCATGCGTGCAAGGCCGCCCTCCGAAGCAATTGCAGCATTGCGCAATCGTTCGATTTCGACTGGCGTCTTGACGGCTCGCAGTCGACGCAAAACCTCTGAACCATCCACCCACTGAACTTTCGGCACTGCCCGCTTCAACGCTTCAAAGTCAGCGGCTGGCATGAATTCGAGATCGACACCGATTCTGCCGCCAGCAAGGTTACGCTCCTTCAACAGATCAAAGAGCAGATTGAAACTTGCTACACGGTCGAAAGTCTCCGGCCTTGGTCCTGTTGCACCGCTGCCATTATAAAGGGCATCGATATCGGAAACGGCTCCGGCACCAGCCATATCGACCGTGTCGATCCAGATACGGTGAATGCGAAGATCAACAGCGGGTACCTTCTCAAGGATATTACCCGCTGCATGGTCGCTGACAACAGCTCCCAGACGGGCAGATGCATCGGCTGGCAAGAGTGCGACGGCAGCCCCAGCCCTGCCCCACATCGTCGCCACACCGGCTGATGCGCCGATCACGTATCGAAAGGCCTCGGGTTGAAACAGAGCGAGTGCATCTAACCCAGCCTTCTGCATCAATCGTTCCGCATGCTTTCTGTCGACATCGCCCATAGCTGCCCCTTGCATTTTAACACTTACGACTTAGCGGAGCTTTTGACGACACGCTAGCGAGAGAAGACACGTCCAAACACCGTCTGAATTTGCAGAACGCATTTGATATTAAAAGCATTGCTGCCGTGCTCGAGCGGGAGACCACCACTATCAAGGAACTGAACGCGCCTGTTACGGCGCGACGAACACTGTCAACGAGAGATTTCGGAGGCCGATGCCTCAGTGCAACTCTATGCCAATATTTACCGGATATATGTGCCCCTTCAATATTCAGGGCCTTGTCGCCCGCCTCCATACACCTTGCTCGATCAAATTTTTAATGTTGCGATAGCCTGTCCCTTTTCTTTGGGGGTGTGTAAAGCACGCATGGAAGCCGACAAAGGAACGCAGATGTCTTTCACCGTAGAGAAAATAATTCCCGCTGCGCGTATGCGCCAGTTCCATCAGATGGTGGATCGCTGGCTTAACGAGGGTCCGATCAGGCTCGCGACAAACGCTACGATAACGGCAATGGACAATGCCGGAATCACGAAAGCCGAACAGACGGCGATCATCGAGGACCGGGATATCATCATGAGACACAATATGCGTCTTGGTGTCATCAGCGAAGTCTTCGCACAAGCCATCGAGAAAACGGTGAACTCGTCGCGATCAGGCAGTGATGCACAGGATGAGATTGCTCGCTTGATTGTGACTGCAGTTGGCATTCGCCAGAACGATGACAGTGAACGGATCACATTCACTTTCACTTCTCAAACTGAGGCAGAAGTGTTCGATAAATCTATCTGAAAGCATCTCAAGCAGGTTGAATTGTGATTGCTTGAGAGCCACCCAGCCGTTGCACCGCCGTTCGCCGTCTATTTTGCCACAAACCGTGATCAGGGTAAGGAAAGGCCTGAAGAATGGGTGGAGCTAATCTGCTGGGGTGAGAACGATCTTGCCACGGGCGCGACCAGCCTGAGATAGCGTAAGTGCCTGCCTGATCTCTGCCAACGGCAGAACCGTATCGACGTGTGCTACCACTTTGCCAGCCTCGACCAGTTCAGCGATCGAGACCAGATTACGCGCGTTCGGAACGGTGAACGATCGCTTTACGCTGACCCCATAGCGCTCTGCTTCGTCGTTGGGGAAGGCTACGACCGTAACCATGAAACCGCCCTTCCTGAGTGTCTCGAAAGCCCGTTGAAATGTCTCTCCTCCCATTGTGTCGAGGACGATATCGACCTCGCGTGCCGCGTCTTCAAAGGGTCGGGTTGTATAGTCGATGAACTCGTCGGCACCGAGAGCACGAACGAAGTCTTCGTTGCGACCCGACGCTACCGCTGTGACATGCGCCCCGCAGGCCTTGGCGAACTGAACGGCAAGAGAACCGACCCCGCCCGAACTGTTTGTGATGAGAAGACGTTGTCCGGCGGAAAGTCCTGCTTCATCGAAAAGCGCCTGCCACGCAGTGGAGCCTGCAAGTGGGAGGGCCGCTGCATGAATGACGTCGATATTACCAGGCGTACGCACGACATTGATTGCTTTGGCAACCGCATAGTCTGCAAAGGCACCGGTGTGTACCATACCGAAGATGGTATCACCCTGCTGGAAGTTGTCGACGCCAACACCAAGCTTTTCAATCGTGCCGACAAATTCGCTTCCGAGGTGGATCGGCAGGGTCATTCCCATGCGCTGGCCCATGCCCCCACGAATTTTCCAGTCAATCGGGTTCACGCCTGCCGCGTGAACCTTCACCAAGACCTCACCAACCCCTGGCTGGGGCCGATCGACCTCAGCGATCTCCACCACATCATTGGACCCGTACTCCCGGATAATAGCGGCTCTCATCTTCACGTCTCCTGAATATTGACCTAATCTCTAATAAAGGCGTAGTTTCTCGATGTGATGCCAATCGGCATCGCAGACAGGCCATTCCAGATGCACCCACCTTTCAATGTCCATCGCATGATCAAACCAAGCGGTTCAGCCCTGCCGTTACATAGTCATGATGAAGCGCAACTCACCTATGCTGCGTCTGGTATGATCCAGCTTCATACAGACGAAGGTGTCTGGCTCGTGCCTCCTCAGCTTGCGGCATGGATTCCGGCAGATGTTCCCCATCGCCTGGATATCATAACGGATGCCGAGCTTTGGATGGTGCAGTGGCAACCAACTGCAATCGCAACCTGGGCTCCTCCAAATTTCCCGGATCGCGCCTTCGCATCCAAGGTCACACCGTTACTCCAGTCACTGCTTGCCGCGGCCGTCGAAGACGATGCGTCGTCGGTTAAAGCAGAACTTGTCGTGAGGCTGATACTCCTTGAATTGAGCGCAGTGTCAGATGCACCCACCTACCTTCCAATCCCCAGCAACGCTGTCGCAAAGCGGGTAGCTGAGATCGCTCTTGGCGATCATCGCAATCGCATGGATTTGAACGAGTTGGCATCGCGAGCCGCAACCTCGGTTCGGACAGCAAGCCGTCTGTTTCCGATGGAGACCGGAATGACGCTCAAAGCCTGGAGGCAACGGGCGCGGATCGTAAAAGCCATGGAGCAGCTTGCCCTGGGCAAGGCAATCGCCGAAGTGGCGAGCGACGCAGGCTTCTCAAGCACCGCCGCGTTTTCCTGTGCGTTCAGGCAGGTGACCGCGACAACACCCGGCGCTTTCATAGGCGAACCTCGACATCAAAAGCACCTGTTGTAAATGTCAATATCCGTTTTTTTTAAACGCGTTGCCCCCATGGCCGCATTCGCTTTTAACCGAGAAACTCGCCTGTTAGAGTTAGCGGCCTCGACGGAATGACTGCCGTGATTCCTTTGCAGTATCTGAAAAACCCGAAGGCTTGTTCCTGACCCAGTTGACAAATGTCTGCACCGCAGGATCTTCCAAGATGGCCTCGATCGTGGAAAACTTCTTGGCGAGTTGGGCATCGGTGAAGATCGAATGTATCTGGTCGTGACAGATACGGTGCAGGCAGACGGTTTTCTTTCCACCCTTACTCTTGGGAACGAGATGATGCTCGTCCCTCTGATCATCCGGGATGACGCGCTCGCACATCTGACAGAACACGGGCTCTGGCTTAGGCTCGTCCCATGAAGCCAACTCATCTCTATTCTTGCGGGCCAACGCTTCATCTTTCCTAATGTAGACCCCGGATGCTGTTCCCGAGGATCGGTGCTACTGTCAACACGCGGACGCCAGTAGCACGAACCAGTCAGAACCGCATCGCTTCTTATGGCCCAAACCCGTCATTGACGATTGTACTGGATGAAGCGTGGTGCTTAATTGGTCCTCTCCGATATCTCGCTTTTGATCCATAATGCCAGCGCAATTGCACTGAACGCGGCCCCGACGAGAGAAATCCCCATCCAGCCGAACCTTGAGTAGATCGTCGTGGCGGCAATAGCGCCGACGGCGCTGCCAACCGAGTAAAAGACCATGTAGCCTCCGATCAACCGGCCGCTTTTTTGCGGGTTGAAAGCCACGATGGCGCTGAGATTAGTGACGTGGACTGCCTGTACCGCCAGGTCCATCAAGACGACGCCTACAAGCAGCAGCATCATCGAAACCGGAAGGAGAGCGATAAGTCCCCAGGATGACAGCAGGATCGCCAGAGAAAACCCTGTTGTCCATCGACCGTGCCCCCTGTCCGCAACTCTTCCAGCGCATGTAGCGGCAATCGCTCCCGCCAGTCCAACCAGTCCAAACAGGCCTATCCTCGTATGTGAATAGGAAAATGGTGGGGCGCTGAGCGGAAGGACAAGCGCAGTCCAGAAGGTGCTGAAGGCAGCAAAGATCAAAAGTGCAAGCACGCCTCGATACAGCAAGCTCCCCTCCCGGAGAAACATCGTTGGAATAGAGAGTAAAGCATGGGTATACGTCTCCATGTTCTGTTTCGCATATTGGCGCGGCAGCATCGACATGAGAACGATGACCATCACAAGTGCAATAAAAGCAGAGATCAAATACACCGCCCGCCATCCGCCGATATCTGCAATCGCTCCTGAAAATGATCGAGCGGCAAGAATGCCTGTTACGATTCCGCTGGTAACCATGCCGACGACCCTACCCCGCTGGGCAGTAGTGGCTAAAGCCGCTGCCTGAGCAACAAGTGTCTGTACGAGAACAGCCGACAAGCCGACCGCACCCATGCCTGCCAGCAACATCGCGCTCGTTCCTGCCGTCCCGACAGTCACGAGAGCGATCCCCAACAACAATCCCTGAGCAATGATGAGTTTACGACGGTCGATGAGATCGCCAATCGGGACGATGAAGATCAACCCCAAGCAGTAACCGACCTGCGTCACCATCACGATGAGGCCGACAGTGGCTGCCGGTATTCCAAGATCATGCGCCATCAGGTCAAGCAAAGGCTGTGCGTAGTAGATGTTCGCGACGCTCAGACCGGCTGCGGCGGCAACGATCAGGGTCTGCACTCCCGACAATCCCTCCACCTCCACTCCTGGCGCAGCATTGTTTGTTTTCTTTTCCATTTGGCGGCCCTTGTTATCGTGTTTTCGGTCCACTCCCAGACCACTTGGCTCACCGCACTTCTAGTTCTAAAATAGAACCAGTTTCTGAAGGACGGAGGATGTGACTGATGGTGAAACGTGTGAGCCTGTGGAATTCCGGTTGTCCGGTGGCGCGTTCTCTCGATGCAATCGGAGACTGGTGGTCGCTCCTGATCATCCGCGATGCTTTCGATGGCAAGCGCCGGTTCGGTGAGTTCCAGAACGGGCTCGGCATCAGCAGGGGCGTATTGACCACTCGGCTTCGTGAGCTGGTAAGCCGCGGAATTTTTGAGACCGCACCAGCATCGGATGGAACTGCCTACCGGGAATATGTCCTTACCGCAAAGGGACGCGGGCTGTTCCCAGTCATCGTTGCACTCCGGCAGTGGGGCGAAGATTTCTTGTTCGCCGACGGCGAAGAACGTTCATCACTGGTGGATCAAGAGACCGGTATGCCAATCGCACGGCTCGTTATCCGATCCGCCGATGGTCGACCCCTTAATTGGAACGAAACGCGGGTGACAATCTGAGCATCTGAAGGTCGGTGGGTTGCTCTCACGCAAGCGTACACAATTGGCGCAAAGCAGTTGGGGATGCCCCTCCACACCAACCGATCCCGCGTTTGCCGCAACCAGTCGCGCAAAGACCCGGTGAAATCCGAACGGCACGCCTTCCCGCCGGTCAGGGATGAAGTCGGTCCGACCGAGAACCGACATGGATGGCAATACAACACCCGGTAGGTTTTCAGTCGCTGCAACTTGAATTTCATGCGAACCGGCATGGTGGCGCAAGACGACGATGAGGTATGAGATGACAGGAACCTGGTGTCTGAGTCATAAACGCAACAAACCGGACTATCTCAGACCAGGGACACCGTCGTCCCACTATCCAGAACAATGTACAGGTCCCTGATCATGCCAGCAGCGAGAAGAAATGTGTCTCGAACCTGGCTGTCATCACGCCATCCTCGCTCAACGGATAATGCGGTCGTGTGAATATCAAGCACGATATCACGGCCGGGGCCGTTCGGAATACCGACTGCTTCGCGCAAATCCTTGATCGTTGCGACGGCACGCTCCGACATCCGACGCTTTTGAAACGCATCGAGACGGTCGATGCGATTGGCATCTCGAACAAGGTCACCAATGAAATCTGTCGTCAGGCTCATGGTTGAAAAATGCCGCACGCATCCGACTTTTCAAGTCTCGGCGGAACAAAAAGTACCAAAATTAGCGCTTTGATTTTCTCTGTGATCCAACAGCATCACCACACAACCGATACACGTAATTTCTACGGCTGTCGTCATCCAGCGAACGCTGGCCGATCCACCTGTCGTTACCGAAACCTCCCCACTACCTGGCAGAACCGACGTGCGGCTTAACGAACTGCTGCCGGTTCGAATGACAAGAAGAAGCCCGCCCCGCACGGACTTCTTCTATTTCCAGCGGAACCAGATCAGGCGGCCTGTGGAGCCATCGCGGCAGCGCCTGGCTTTTTCAGCAGCATGACGGCGACAGCGGCGAGCAAGCACATGACGCCTGCAATCTGCAGGGCCGGCATGTAGGTGTCGTAATCGCTCTTGAACCAGCCTGCACCGAAGGCCGCAGTCGCCGCACCGAACTGGTGGCCGGCAAACACCCAGCCGAAGATGAGGCCGGCCTTTTCGCGTCCGAAGTTTTCCGCTGCGAGTTTGACTGTCGGCGGGACTGTCGCCACCCAGTCGAGGCCGTAGAAGATGGCGAAGACGGACAACTCGATGGTGCTGAAGCCGGAGAATGACAGGTAGATCAGCGACAGGCCACGTAGTCCGTAAAACCAGAAAAGCAGGATGCGGTTGTCGTATCGGTCTGAGAGCCAGCCGGCAAAGATCGTGCCGACGAAATCGAAGATGCCAATGACGGCAAGCGTGCCAGCGGCGGTGACGGCGGCCATGCCGAAATCGCCGCAGATGGAGATCCAGTGCGTCTGGATCAGCCCATTGGTGGAGAGGCCGCAGATAAAAAAGGTACCGAAAAGGACCCAGAAGACCGGACTTCCAGAAACGCTCTTCAGGGTAACGAGTGGGGATCCGAGCGTGGTCAGGATCTTATGATCATGCTTTGGCGGCTTGGATATGGTGGTTTCGCCATAGGCAGGCAGGCCGACATCGGCGGGGTGGTCGCGCATCAGCAGCAGCACGAGTGTGAAGGCGATGGCCAGCACGGCAACCGTCATGGTCAGCGCCGTGCGCCAGCCGTATGCTTCAGTGAGTGCTGCCAGAAGCGGTAGGAACACCAGCTGGCCCGTGGCATTGCTAGCCGTCATCAGGCCGATGACGAGGCCGCGGCGTTTCGAAAACCAGCGGGTGGCCACGGTGGCACCGAGCACCAGAGCGGTCATCCCAGTGCCGACACCGATGACGACACCCCAGAGCAGCAGCAACTGCCAGACTTCAGTCATGAAAAAGGAGGCGACGATGCCGAACACGATCATACCGAGCGCGGTTGAGACGACCTGACGGATGCCGAAATGGTTCATGAAGGCGGCGGCGAATGGTCCGAGCAGCCCGAACAGGACAAGGCGCACGGCCATGGCGGTGGAGATGTCGGCGATATCCCAGCCGAATTCCTGATGAAGCGGCTGGATCATCACGCCGGCCGAGCCCATGGCCCCGGCGGTTGCCAGCATGGTCAGGAAGGTGGTCGCGGCGACGACCCATCCGTAATGAAGTTTTCTCGCCGCCATCCTGCCGGCAACGCCTGTCGATATCATTGGTGATCCCTTCGTATGCCGCTGTGATACAGTGATATTAAGGGTAGCTACCCGCATTTGCGTGTGGAAACCCGTATCCGGTTCAAAAAATCAGAGTTCTGCGAGGAGTTCCTGAAGTTGCCGCGCCTTCTCGCGCCCGAGGCGGGCCTCTATGTCGTCCTGCACGCCATCCCAGAGGGGAGCACCCTTATTCAGTATCTCGCGACCTTTCTCTGCGATCATCAGCACTGCCTCGCGCTGGTCTTCCCCGTGTCCGATAGCGATCAACTCCAACCGTTCCAGAACCTTGGCATTGCGGCCGACGGTTGAGCGGTCAAGTTCCACCTTATGCGCCAGATCGGTCAGCGATACCGGCTCCATCCTACGGATGTTTCTGAGCAGGCTGAACTGGCCGATATTGACGCCCAGCGGAGCCAGCGCCTCGTCATAATAGGACGAGACCTTCCGGGTCGCGTTGCGCAACAGGATGCAGTGGCACGTATCGTTCGACATGGTTCACGGGTATATACCCGGACTTGTGTTTAAGCAAGCGGGTGTCCACCCACGATTTGATCAGGCCGCGGCGCGTGAAGCAAGCATGGTACGGATGTCTCCGCCGTGATTTCTGCTTTGGCCGCAAAAGCTGCAGACCATGACATCATCGTCGCTCGAAAACAAAATCCGTCTTGCCGCTCGCAGCCTGTCTTTGAGAGACAGTTCGACCAGCATTACTGTCCGTCTGCGTGATAGGATTTTCCATTCGCATCCTCTTCAAGCTTTAGCAGATGCTCTTCGCAAACGTGTTTGACCAATTCGAGAAGATGAGCTGTTCGTTCACCCAGCCAGACGAGCGCTTCCTCGCTGATCTCGAAATATTTGGAATACCGAGCCTTTACATAGGCTTCGTTGATTGTGTTGAACCAGGCCCGTTCCCGATGTTGATCGCGCGGAAACGCCTCCACTAAACGAAGGTCCTGCTCTTCCGCGAGCGAGCGCAGAAACTTGATGTTGTGGGAAGCAGGGCCGTAGTTAGTCAGTGTCAACAGAACGCAGGAATAGGCCTGCTCGATTGCTTGATGAAGCTCAAAACTGGCAACTTTCGCGTGACCTTCGCTCTGATAAAACTTCGAACCTTTGAGGAACGTCATAGCAAGATCAAAACGCTCCCGAAAATGCTCTCGCGCCACCCTCAACCGCTCTTCCGCAGTGAGCGGCTTCGGCTCTGCCAATGGCTCGTCGTCCAACTCATAGAGAACGATACCTTCCTTGCGGATGTCCGAGAAGAAGTAATGACCTTCCTTCAGCTGCGTGTTCACCTCACGGCGTGAATGAACGATGAACTGGGTCGGCGTTTCGATAAAGCTGTCGCGGATCAGCCGGTCGGCTGCCTTGTACCAGTATTCGGCAAAGTCGGTCAGCTTGCGATTGTTGACGATAACCAGAATATCGAAGTCCGAGCGATAGCCCTTCATCGTGTGCGGTTCGTCGACAAAGGTCCCTCGGGCATAGGAGCCGAACAGGATGATTTTGAGAATGCGTCCGCGCTTCTTGAAGTCGGATGTTCCCTCGCCCAGCGCATCCTCGAACTCCTCGTGCAGGATCTCCAGCGCACGGGCAAGCTCGCGTTGCTTGCGGGGCGGGATATGATCGAGGGAAGACTTCATCATGGCAGCAGGTTCTGAATGGCTCGTGGTCGTGACGACTCTCTTAAAGGTGGTACTGGAGAACCTTACACAGTTCAACCAAAACAACAATTGCAAGAAATCCCGATAGAGCGTTGACACACATCAAACAAAGGCTTCCGCTACGATCCGTCAGCTTTCAACCACGACGCTGTTTCGGTGCCTGCTTCGGTGCTGGATTGGGTGTCGCATGCTTCAGCGGTCGCTCACCAGTCGCTCCGCTTTTGTCCAGCCTCCCCGTCATGCGACCAAGCGTTTGGTCCCTCCACCTCAACTGGTGCACGAGCGCCATGATGACATGGCCAGCAATCAGGATCGACAGACACCAGGCCAGCAAAGCGTGAAGGAGATTGGCCGGTGTCATCATCCACGCCACCTCCACCCCACTTGCCGGGATCCACGGTTCCCAGCCCTTGCCGCTGCCATAGGCACGCAACAGAGCCAGTCCAGGAATGGTAAACATCAGGACATAGAAACTGACGTGCACGGCAACAGCCGCGAAACCGGATACGCTTTGCGATTGGACCGGTCGACGCTTGCGATGGACGAGTGCCCAGATGGCACGGATGACGACAAGGCCGATCACCACCAGGCCGACGGTGCCATGACCGGGCCCAAACGATGTCACCGTTGTCACCCAGTTCCTATCACCGAACAAACGCCACGTCACGATGACGAGAAACTGCCAGATCAGCAGATACGCCATGGTCCAATGGAGCAACCGGCTGACCCATCCATAACGGTCCGGTCTGTCCATCCACATGCGAGAATTCCTGTTTGTCATCGCCTGCCCCTAGCCGCCGTCGACGGAGAGCGCAACGGATGGATCCGACCAAGAGCCGTCGTTGGGATCTTGGCCTGCGTCCCCCTTACCCATTGGTGCCGGACGCACGCCCGTCCTGCCGGTCACTACGGCGCTATGGTGAGCGCGTTCCCGTCAGGACAGGCTCATCGCTCAAACCTCTCTCCCGTCCCTCCCCTGCAAATTTCAAGCACGCCATATCCGTTGAAGCGGGAGGCGGTGCGTCAAATCAAGGGTCACTCGGTCTAGAACCTCAATTCAACACCTTCGAATTTTGCAACATTGCGGTGCGCAATCGCCATCGGACGCAAAAGCGAGGCCGTGAGACGGCAGTGGCTGCAGCAAAAAGACAGGGTGTTGAAGTCGCAGTTTTTTTGGGGAGCGCTATTCCGGAGATGGTTTTGCAGCGTGGAAATTTCCGAAACAATGAATTGGGGTCGGGCCTATTGGTTCTCGACAGTCCCGTTACCGTCCAAAATTATCGTGGTGGCCGCGCGGATGTTCTACGCCATCAAGTGATGCCACGATCAGGCGAAAACGGATAGAAAAACCAGCCGACGCTAAGACCCACCATGGTGGTGCCTTGGCTTCCCAGAACCAGGCGTTTTGGAACCCTCGACTTTGCACATCGAGGGTTTTTGACGTTCAATTCACTGGCGTTGCACCCGTCGTGCCGCACTTTGCAAATTTACCCTTTGCGTCTTTGCACTGAACGACTTTTTTCTTGACCGGTTCGCACTTCACAAACTTGCCTTTTGCGTCTCTGCATTGCTCAGCGCCGGCCGGCGCAGCAACAAAGGAGATCAAAGCGACGCTAACGAAAACAGATTTCCACATGTCAAATTCCTCCAGGCGCGGATGAGCCACGCTATTGATAGACCGGTCAGACAGAAATGCTAGATGCGCTCCAGGGCTGTCAAGCTGGAAACGAAGCCACAATTTGACTTGCTTCAACCGTTGGACCGGAATGGTCTCTTGGACTTTTACCCTCTCACCGCTCGAGCGGTTCAAGTGCGAGCGGTCTTGAGTAGGTCCCCATCCAAATCGCTGTCTTCATGATTGTCTTTGCTGCCGGTCGCACCGCTCGCACCGGTCGCACCGCTCGCACCGGTCGCACCGCTCGCACCGGTCGCACCGGTCGCTCCTTGTCCCTGCACCGTCTGGCATCCGCCCAGCAGATCTGCGACCAATGCACGATCGGCATCACGACTGAGAAACGCCGGCAGTTGGGTTCCAAGCCATCGCTTCAGATCGTTATGCTCGCTGGTATCGCCACTCTGCGCCAGCCGCTCCAGCAGAAACGAACCGAGCAATATCTTGCGCCGGGTTTCCTGCGCGCGCTCCTGTTTGCCCAGTCGCGATTGCAAGGCGCGCTTGCGCTCTTCGAGCTCTTTGATGCGTTGCGCGATCGGCTTTCTCATGACGGCGTGCTCCTTTGACGATTTGGCCTTGGGGCTATTCGAACTCCAATCTCTCAGGTCCCGCAACATGCAGATCTGCACGTCGCCAGCCCGGCCTGCTGGTGCTAGCCGTCCCGTGTCGAGAGCAACAAGGGCGCACTTACGAGTTGCGGCGTATGTGACCCAACCGTTTTGCGCGGCGGGAAAGGACAGGTGAAGGTGGCGATTTACCATCTCAGCGGCAAGTCTGTCTCCAGATCGGGTGGCCGCAGTGCGGTCGCCGCGATCGCCTATCGCACCGCAAGTCTGCTGGTGAACGAGCGCGATGGCCTGGTGCATGACTTTACCGCCAAGCAGGGTGTTGATCATTGCGAGATCGTGCTTCCCGATGGCATCGATGCCGACTGGGCACGCGATCGCTCGGCATTGTGGAATGGCGCAGAGGCCGCCGAGAAACGCTGCGATGCCCGTGTTGCCCGCGAGTTCGAAATCGCCCTTCCACATGAGCTGAACAACAACGATCGTTTGTCGCTGACGCGTGCCTTTGCGCAGGATCTCGCCAACCGCTATGGCACAGCCGTCGACTTCGCCATCCACGTGCCCCAGGGCAAAAACGATACCCGCAATATCCATGCCCACGTGATGATGACCACGCGGGTGGTAACGTCGGATGGCCTTGGCGACAAAACGCTGATCGAGCGCGAGAACAAATGGCTGCTTGCCCATGATCTACCCACCTCTCACCTGCAGATGCGCGATATTCGCCAAATGTTCGAACTGCATGCCAACCGCCATCTGATGCGCGCTGGTCTTGATGTGCGGATCGATCATCGCTCACATCTGGAGCGCGGTCTGGAGATCGAACCGACCGAACACATGGGCGTGCATGCCAGCCAGATGCAACGACGCGGTCTCGATGTGTCGCGCACCCGGCTGGAGGAGCAGGCAGCCAAACGAAACGCTGCGCTCATCCGACGCAAACCCGACGAAGTCCTGCGGCTTATCACTGACGAAAAGAGTGTCTTTACCCGTCACGATATCGCCCGAACACTCCATCGTTATATCAACGACAGTCACAGCTTCCAACACGCGCTTGCTGCCGTCATGGCCTCACCGCAACTAATCGAGTTGCAGCCCGGGCAGGACGACGAACTGGCCCGTTATTCGACACGCGAGATGGTCGCAATCGAGCATGCCATGGCAGCCAGTGCGCTGCGCATGGCAGAGCGCAATGGCCATGGTGTGAGAGCAGATCGTGTCGGCGATGCGCTTGATCATCAGGATGCCCTCTTGAATGGCAGTAAGCTCAGTGGCGAGCAACGGACAGCTGTGCATCATATCACATCAAGCCAGCGGATTGCAGCCGTGATCGGCTTTGCCGGTGCTGGCAAATCCACCATGCTGGCGGCGGCACGCGACGCCTGGGAGCGCCAAGGTTTTACGGTTCATGGAGCAGCCCTTGCTGGCAAGGCAGCCGAAGGTTTGACGCAATCATCCGGCATTGCTGCCCGCACTTTGGCATCATGGGAATATGGCTGGCAAAACGGCAAAGGCGAACTTCAGCGCGGCGACATCCTTGTCATCGACGAGGCCGGCATGGTGGGAAGCCGACAGCTTGCGCGGATCGTAAAGGAGGTCGAGGCTCGGGGTGCCAAGCTCGTTCTGGTCGGCGATCATGAGCAACTTCAGGCAATCGGTGCAGGCTCGCCCTTCCGCGCCATTGCAGAGCGCGTCGGTTCAGTCGAACTGACAGAGATCCGCCGGCAGAAACAAGATTGGCAGCGGCAGGCATCAATTGCCTTTGCCACCCATCGCACCGGTGATGGACTGGCGGCTTACGCTGAACAGGGCAGCGTCCAGTTTGCCGATGACCGAGATCAGGCGCGCGAACAACTCGTGGCTGACTATCTCGCTGATCTCAATCAGAACCCATCCGCATCCCGCATTGCTCTCGCCCACCGCCGGGTGGATGTTCGCGCCATCAATGACGGGATCAGAGAGGCACTTCAGGCGCAGCGGCTGCTTGCGAAAAGCGATCGTCAGGCACTCCACAATGGCCCCGTCAAAACGATTGGCGATGGTCAAAGAACAGAGGAAGGACACGCAGCCACGGCTGGTGCCTTACAAGCTGATCACAACCGTCAAACCGATCGTGAGATCGTCTACCAGACGGTCAACGGCAAGCGGGGCTTTGCACCCGGCGACCGCATCCTTCTTCTGGAAAACAATCGCGATCTCGGCGTCAAGAACGGCATGTTGGGAAGGGTGGAGGCCGTCGAGCCGAACGCAATACAAATACGCCTCGACGGATCTTTCGCTGGACAAAACGATGCCCGCCTTCTGTCTCTACCCGTCAAAGATTACCAAAGTTTTGATCATGGTTACGCCACCACCATTCACAAGGCTCAAGGCGCCACCGTCGACCGCGCCTTCGTCATGGCATCATCCACCATGGACCGGCATCTGACCTATGTTGCCATGACCCGCCATCGCGATCAGGCGACCCTTTATGCTGGTCGCGATGAGCTCAAAAACATCACCGCGCTCAGCGAGAGTATGAGCCGTTCCGGTGCCAAGGAGACGACGCTGGATTATGATAAGACCTTTGCCGAGCGGCGCGGGCTGATATCAAAGCTTAACGAGAAAGATGAGATAAAACTTGAACTTCAAAAAGCGATCGCGCATGACGTCCAGCACCCCGCCGGGCAACCCGTGGGGCAAGAGCAGGATCGGCCGTTTGATCGCAGGCAGGCTTACGAGGAGCCCGTTAACGATCTGGCTGGTCCTGCTCGCAAACGCCAACTGTCGAGCGGCCTGACACAACCAAGCACCAAAAATGACGAACCGTTCGTCGCGTATGGCGAGCCTCCCGCCCCGCTCATCCCCGCCGTCACCCAATATGCCAAGACCATCGAGGACATCGCGCGCGAAAAGGCCTTGCCCCATCTGACCAGAGACATGGAAGCCGTTCGGTCTGTCGGCCGCGACGTCTACCTCGATCCGGACCATGCTGTCGCCTTCCTCACCTCTGCCATCACCGAGAAGGAAATAAAGGGACAGGTCCTGGCCAAATCACTCGTCGAGACCCCCGAGCAGTTCGGGGCCTTGCGCGGCAAGGCCGGGCTATTCGGTGACAACCGGGAACGCAAGCTTGCCCGCCAGTTGAGCAACGCCCTTAGCAGCCATGTCCTCTCCGCGACCAAGACCTGGCAGCGCCGCCTGGAGGCAGAGCGCCGGTCAGAAACCTGGAAACGCGAACGCCAGGATATCGTTGAAGTCCCGGGGCTTACACGCGGCAGTGAAGCACTTCTACGGCAGCTCGCCAGCCTATCCCATGCAGACCGACCTGCGTTCCTCAAGCAATTGCTGACAACGCCGGAAGGCACACAAGCAATGACTGAGGCTCGCACGATCGCAAACGCCCTCGAGCAGCGCCTCGGCAGCGCCGATCCTCGCAACCTAAAACCAGAGGCGCTTCGGCTGGGGCCGGACCTTGCCAAACAACTCGACCAGATCAAACAGGTTGCTCGCATCGTTGAACGGGTACAACGGGCTGAGCTCACCCTGCAGCAAGATCTCAAACAGTCCTTGACGAAAAGCCTGGGGTTGAGGATGTGAAATCTCTAAGTGAAACGGAGTCGATCATCGATAATGGTCGCAGCGCATTGCGCCTGTAACGATCGGATACATCTAGCGACAAGAAGCTAGATCAGAAACCAGATCGCGATTGCCAAGACTATGCTGAGAGCGATGACGTGCCTCACCGCCGGCAAACGGCCGGGCGTGTGTGCGGCGGTGACGGGGACAGGTTCCCCAGCCGATGACGATCGCTCGACACTCAAGGCTGAGGAAACGACATCGCTTGTCGTGTCTGTCGTCGTCGCGTGTACTACTGCGGCAGACGGCATTGCCCCAACGGCAACAACTCTCGAGGACACCTCATCGGACTTGACCGTCATAGACACCCCGCAACCGGATCTGAGTTCGTCAACGACCTTCTGGGCTGCAGCGGCCTCGTTATCGGCTTCGACAAGGGATGTGTGCATAACAAGGAAAAAGGACATCGCTTCCAGAGCTGTCAGAACCAAACCATCATCAGCAAAAAACGCCGATATTACCGCGATATTAAGCGACTTTGAGCATGACCAGGATCATGCGTCGTCGGGTCGTGCAGGCGATGGTTCAGCATTGAGCAACACTCTCGTCTCCTTTCGATCACCAAGAGATTTGATAAGATCCAGAACCCGTTGGCGAATGCCGCCGTCGTCGATTGCCAGAAATGCATTGGCGAGCGAGATGGTCTCTTTTGAATGTGACTCCAACTGAACAATGGTTGTTCCCACCAGCGCCTTATCAGACGACGTGCTAGAACCACCCTCGAAGAAGAAAGAAACGGGTACATTCAAAAGTTCAGAAATGTGTTGAAGTCGGCCGGCACCCACGCGGTTTACACCCTTTTCGTATTTCTGGACCTGCTGAAACGTGATCCCGAGAGCGTCACCAAGCGTCCCTTGGCTCAGGCCAAGCGTCGTGCGGCGCACGCGAATACGCGAGCCAACATGGATATCAATGGCAGTGGCTGACTTGGTCATGACGGGCGAGCTCCAAACCTATGCGGATGAATAAGTGCAACAAATCTCTCGCAGCTGCAACCGAACGCTTCTGATCCTATGTCGATTCTACATCGTCCTCGTCGGGGTTTGGAGCCACCGATGGCACCCTATGCGATTGCCTCGAAAAGACGTGCGGTAAAATTCTGAACTCCGCCGCCTTGATGAGATTCGCACTTACGACCAGTATGTTGTAAATTTGGTGAAGTGGTTGGTTAGAAAGAATCTCCTGCACAATCTTCATGGCCGTGCCGTATGCGGATGACGAATACGATAACATCTTCAATGATGCGATACACGACAAGGTGAGCCTTGAAAGGATGGATTCTGACAGGAGGATAAATCTCATGGCGTTCGCGTGCCATTCTTGGGTTGATGGCGATGAGATCGAGCGAGGCAAAAAGCTCATCGTGATATCGTTTGGCGACTAGTGCTCCGAAGATGCGGAAAGTGAGTGTTTTAGGATGATTAAAATTGGTAATCGTTTTAAAGAAGGACTTAGCAGGAATGATCCGCAACTAGGCCTGTGGGTCAGCCTGTGCAACGTAGCCTCGGCGGAAATCGCGGCCGGTTCCGGGGCAGACTGGCTTCTAGTTGATATGGAGCACGCGCCGAACGAGATCTCGACTGTTGCGGATCAGTTACGCGCAGTTGGTGAAGCCGCCTCTGTCATAGTTCGCCCACCGACCTCAGAACCTGTAATTACAAAGCGTTTGTTAGATATCGGCGTTAAAACGTTGATGTTTCCTATGATAGATACCGCAGCGCAGGCCAGTGCAGCGGTAAGTTGGACTCGATATCCTCCGGAAGGGAAAAGGGGCATATCGAGTGTGGTCCGAGCCTCAAATTATGGTCGAGACACAAGCTATGTCGCGCGTACATCTACCGAAATATGCGTGATAGTGCAGGCTGAGACGCCGCTGGCGCTGGAAAATATTGACGAGATTGCTGCGGTTGCGGGAATTGACGCAATCTTCATCGGACCTGGCGATTTGGCTGCATCAATGGGCTATATCGGCCAAACCAATGTAGAGCCCGTCCAGCGCGCGATCGCCGAAGCGATAACGCGCATAAACAACGCAGGCAAAGGTTCTGGCGTGCTCGCCTACGGCCACGCGGCGGCGACTAGAGCCATTGGCCAGGGGGCGGGTTTTGTCGCTGTAGGCGCGGACACGTGGATACTCGCGCGCGAAACAAGTGCTTTGGTGGAGAGCTGCCGGTCGGGTTTTCCGGCCCGAGAGCCTGAGCCATGACTTGTGGTATCCGCAGCGGAGGAGAAAGTGCCACGAAACTGTTAATGTGCGTATTGTCAGTATTGTTAGTCCCTTGGCCCGTCAATCAGCGTTTGAAAGTTTCCACTTCAGGCGGAGTTCTGAGCCGTATTTTTACGTTGTGCAAACCGGAATGGATCGTTTCCGGTTTCGAGGATGACACAGTGATGTGTGATCCGGTCGAGAAGTGCAGTCGTCATCTTGGCGTCGCCGAATATGGTGACCCATTCGGCAAACGGCAGGTTGTTGTGACGAGGAGCGATGTTTTTTCGTAGAGCTGGCTGATAAGATGGAACAGTAGCGCACCACCCGCTGCTAGAAACGGCAGGTAGCCCAGTTCGTCGAGAATAACAGCGTTTACCTGCTGTAGCTGCTTTGGACATTCATCCGAATTGGATCACAACAAAGTGGAAACTTTTAAACGCTGTTTCCGCCCGAAACCTGGTAACTTGTTTGACAATGCAAGACAGCTCTTCGAGGATTTCAGGGTATGGCCGTGAGTTTTCGAGATGTCTGACATCGTGCATCAGCCATCGCTTGGCCCAGCCACCGGTCTTGCGTCGGTCGTTAGCCGGTATTCCAACATTTCTGCGGGTGTGAGATAATAAAGTTGGTTGGGCGGGGTCTCCAGCGCATGGATCCACAAACCGGCCCCAATACCCATTTCGTCGAGATGTCGTGCGACGCGCGCTGTGGTTGCCTGAGCACCGGACATAGCTTGCTCCGGTGATGGGCGCTCAATGCCTGCATTGAACACCTGATGTACGCCCACCACGGCATCTCTTTCGGCCGATCGCGTGACGCCACCGGCAAAAACGATTGGGCAGGAAGAGGCGCAAAGCGCCTTTTCCGCAACCTTCGTGGCGATAGTCTTCTCCCGGATCAGCTTGGACATCGCAATGGCGTCATCGACCGAACCTCCCGGTGAGTTCAAAGAGACCAATTTGATGTACTCACCACGGGCCTCGACCTCACTGGCAAAACGGCCGGCTGCGCCTAGATCGATGGTGCCTTCGGCCACGAGCACCCCACCCGAGACAAGATTGAATGTCATCGGCTTGCGCAAGACTTCCTCCGGGCTTGAGGGTTGGACTGGCGGCGCGCCAGTCGCTCCTGGCGCGGTCGTTGGCGGGAGAAAGATCGGCACCTCCGGCAATGTTTCAAGACCCGGTCGTGCCACTTCGGCCGTGCTGATCTCCCGAATGTCGATCACCAGAAAGGCGGCCGCTGCCGCCAGCAGTACATAAAAGGCTCCGCGCATCAGCACGCCGTCATCCATGCCGATCAACGCCTTTAACGCGGATGCCGGTTTCATGTCGCCGGACCTTTGCGCGGCGTTTTGTTGAGACCGAGACTGGTGATGTTGTTTGCCTCCGTCTCGTCGTTTTCGTCTACGGCTTCGGCAACGGCATCGACTGTGGCCTGCGCTTCTGAAGCCAACATCGCTTCCGCGGCTATAGCCTTGTGCATCGCCATCGTCTGCATCAGTTCTGCCACGGTGATCCGTTCGGCGAACGGCATGGCCTCTTCCTGCCTGCGAATTGCTCCATTTACCACGGCAAGAATGAACACCAAAACACCCGGCAACAGGTCGATGGAAATGGCCCCTGCCCAAGCGGGAATGAAATCAGAAGCATAACGTAGAACGGCTTCTGCCGACGAGAGCGGCACGAAACGCCGCTCGGCCACGGGCGCACGTGAGAGAATTTCGTCGGCGGCGTCGGACAACACCTTGGATTGCGCCGCAACCGAGGTGCGGATGGTTTCCATCACGCGGTCCTGGCGGGTGATCAGATCCTGTTCACCGCCGTCGGGGATTGGAGCGATGAAGCCAAGCGAAAGATCGTCGGCGGCACGGCGGATGGAGGGAGCGATTGAGGTTTGCCCCAGCGAGGTAATGACGCCGGTCAGGGCCACAACCTCCGACGAGAACTTGTCTGCGCGTGGTTCTACGACGCCGGGTGCCGAGACGAGACCACGCATGGTCTCGAGGCGTTTCTGGCCTTCGTTGAACAGGCTGGTAACCTGCTCACGCGAGGCATTGATGCCGGTTTCCAGCTCGTTCAGTTGCGACGACATCTGCGACAGCAGTGAGACGACACTGCCGGAACCGGTGGTGCCGGTCAGCGCGCCAGACTGTCGTTCGGATGCCGCAAGCTGGGTGAACCGCTCCTTGGCGCGTTGAATGTCCGGTAACAGGCTCTGTGCTGCCAGCGCATTCTGGTGCGCCTGATCCAAATCTTCCGTGTAATCCTCGACCGTTTCCGCAAGATGCTGCTCAAGTGCCGCCGATCCCGCGAGCGCGGCAGCATTCAACCAGCTCGACATTGCCAGGATCATCACGCAGCCAGCGGCCATCACCGCCAGCATGGCGGTGCGGCTCGAACGGCTAGTGACGTGCGGATAAAACCGCGCCATGTAGGACCAGAAGGCATAGATGCCGACGGATACGGAGGCGGAGTAGATGATGGCGGCAAAAAAGACCGCAGTCGGCGAGCCGTCCAGAATGCTGCGCACACCCAGATAGGTGTAGACGCCGGAAGCGAGTGCGAGAACGGCAAGGGCGAAACGTGTCATCGTTTCAACCGCCGCCAGGCTTTCCTGCAAGCGATGCGATGCGCCAAGCGCCATGTTCGAACTCCGGAGAAGGAATGTATTCCTTATACACTTAATTAAAATTCGGCGAATTCAAGGCTACTAAAAGATCAGAGTTCCGCAGCAAACCGTAGCCGGTCAACTTTCGGTTATTCTTGCGTGAAAAAGCTGCGGTAATGATCTTCTAATTAGAAAGGAAAGACAAGCGGCGTGTGCGGCTAATAGGCATCAACCTGTAGTTACTTAAGGCCGAGGAAAGCGGGCGAAAACCGCATTAATTTCCCGCGTGATGATCAGCTGCAAAACACAAAAGCCTGCCGCGGGAGGGGGTGCGGCAGGCTTTTCGAAAAGAACCGAACAACGGCTGGGAGGATCGCCGGTGTTCCTACACACATTCCTTTGGGAGGAGGAGTGGGGAGTCTGAAACCGAAGTTTGCGGCAGGAGGTGCATCACTTCGATGAAATCGACATACCCGTTCTCTCTGCACACAAAACAGACTTTGATGCAGTACAGCCATGCGATTGTACATGACCTCAAACTTTTGGTCAGGGATCGTCAGCATGGCGCCTCGCGGCAGGCTAGACGCAGAAGCGCCCGCGTCATTAGCGGGCGTCGTATCACTCGGAGTGGGCAGGAACCGCCGCTTAGCGGGCGACGGACTGCCGAGCAACGCTGTCGATGTCGGCACGATTGATGCCGAGGTCCTGCAGTTCGCGCGAGTTCATTCGGCCAAGTTCGGTAACGGTCTGACGGTACTTGCGCCAGTTGTTGAAGGAGCGTGCTACGTTCATGATGATCCCCTTTCGTGAGGTCTCTTGACGCCAGCAACCTTGCTTCGGTTCCAACGTCGTTTCGATGGTTGGAATATAGGCCACATGGACGCCCGACGGTAAGGCACAAGGTCTCAGGTCGGCCATGCGCTCAAAGCAAGGGTCCAACAAGAGATGAGTTTAAGGGGCGATCAAGCCCGGAATCGGTCGAAGGCAGTTAGCCGTCTGGTTGGTGGATCAGCGTCCGGATAGCGGTAGATCTCGTCCCGGAGATAGCGCAGTTCATCATCAATCGCTTCCTCCCCAACCTCAATCCACCAGGACTTAGGGCGGCCATCGTTTCCGTCGGACCAGCGATAGCCTCGCGCTTTTAGTTGGTCTTTCATGTCGAAGGGACTGTTCTCCGCAAAGATTCGGACACGCGACCGCTGGCTTGCTTCATAGAGTTCGGCGAACGCGGTGGAAGCGAGTCCATCCACGTCACGGGCCAGGACCTCCAATAGCGCAAAACAATCATCGACAGCCCGATGACCATCATGGAAGTAGCCGGCCTGGCTGATGAGGTAGCCGAGCTTGGTGCCTTCATATCCGCGCGAAGCCCAGTCGATCTCGGAGTTGGAGCAAGCCCAGGCCTTACCGGAGAACAGATCAGAAAACGCCTCGCAGAATGGCCGGTCGAAACCAGCATTGTGGGCGATCACCAGATCCGCTGGTTCGATCAGCGCCCGCAACGCAGCTATATCGATTGATTGCCCGGTCACCATCTCATCGGTGATCCCGGTGAGCCTGGTGATTTCTGAGGGAATGGAGATGGTCGGCTGCTGAAGCCCTCCATAGATCGCGGTCACATCGCCCATGCTTCCTGCCCCATCGAATGTGAAAGCGATCACGCCAATTTCGATGATCTCATCCTTGCGAGCATTGAGGCCCGTGGTCTCGGTGTCGAGAATGATGCCCTTGAGGGGGTACTCTGGGCGTGAGAATGGTGAAACTGCGCGTGGCACCAGTTTTTGCAGGATCCGGTAGCGGCCTGTCTCCGACAGATGACGGACCATGTCCTCTTCGCTCACGGGGATGACATGCTTTTCGACCTTGGCGGATTTGGAGCCACCACGCGTCACCATCTGGCCCCGCGGAGCCTGCTCCGAAAACATGTCAAACTGTTCTGCCATTCCCGTTGTCAAAGCCTCGCCGCCAATTTGCTTACTTCAAACCACGGCACCATCTTCAGATCAACCTTGTTTGTGGGATCTGATTTCAGCCATCTGGCGAGCAAGGTTCACCGCGCAGTTTCACGCAGTGTAAGCTCTTGGTTCTTTAGCCAGTAGCGTCCAAAATAGGACGGGCATACCAGCTGTAGCATGAACTGCGAAAGCCGTCGCCTTCGGCACGACCGGTTAACTGGGTTGCCGCAGGAGGTTTAGATTAGCGCCGGCAATAAGCCGGAAACCGGGACTGGCAGCCCCGGCGCGCAGGTCCACTCTTAATCAGCGATCGCAGCAGTAGCGCTTTTGAGCAGTCAGATGTCGAACTTCTTGATGGATGTTTCTTGATGTTCACAGGCATTAGAAAGCCGGCATCGTTCAGAAGATGCAGGTGATAGTGAATGACGTCGTCTCGATGTCCATCAACGGCCACCTCTTGATTACTTCCGCTCATGAAAAGACCCCCAAAGACCATTAATATCTGTTGCTATGGATTCGAAAGAGGCATGTGAGGGGCAGCTCTTGAGCGGATATGAACCGGAGACCTTTAACTATAAATGCAAGGCGATATTTCCGGCAGTCTGTCTGTGTACTCGCCGATCGTTTCGGAATCAATTCCTTAGCAAAAAGGATCTTTCTGGAAACATACCAGATTGATGCAGTCCGACTGTCGATTTGGAAAGCGCGATCTAAGTCGCAGCCGAATTCAACGCCGATTTTAAATACCGAGTTGCGAGAAGATTACCCCTTTCCTTTGCTAACGATAAAGCGGCATCGCAATATGCTTTAAAAGGATCCGAGCCATCCAAGAAAACTGCCGCCGTCTTTTCAATTACAATCCCGGAAAAAAAAGAGGGCATTCCCTCTTCATTGCGAAGGCAGCAACCAATTAGTAGTATGTCCCGGTGAGTATTGTCAGGGTTAGTCGTGTAGCTTAGCGTACACCGCTGTCCCGAAGATATCGCAAAACGAAGGCCTCCAGCTACCTGTGGCCGATCTTTTGTGGCGACCCGTGATAGTACATCTTCAACACCAACGCCGGATGATAGGTTCTCCAAATCCAGCCCGTGTAACGCACCAAACAGGCCGTCCCCGTGAAACAAATTTCCTGAGACGAACCATGTGAAAAACCCCATCTCCGGGATCACAAGCCGAACTGTTTCCCGTTTAGAAGCTAAATTAGCGGGAATATCATTCAGCAGCCCTCGACTGACACCCAGGTTTACCCTGACGTCTATCAACAGCCCTGCAATTTCTGAAGCAAGAACTTTCGCGCGCTCCGCTTGCTGCATTTTGATAAATTCCCCAAGTGCTATTTGCGAACATTAGTAAATTAGTATAACGCGTTTAATGCAATTTAAAAGAGCGTCTCTGATCACCGTTATAGTCGAAGCTTGCCTATGTTCCGCTTATTGCCAGGAGAAGCTCGTGAGCCACGATTTCAAATTCGATACTAAGAAAGCTGCCGATTTATTAGGCCTGCTAGCTAATCCTTGCCGCTTGGAGGTTCTTGGGCGAATCGTAGGGCAGGAATGGAGTGTATCGGCGCTTGCCAATGAGGTGAACGTTAGCCAATCTGCATTGTCGCAACATCTCAGTAGATTTCGACAAGCCAAATTGGTTGACGTGAGGAGAGACGCGCAGACTCTTTATTATTCATGTTCATCTGAAGCGATTGTTAAAATGTTGGCCACGCTCGATGAAATTTCCCACAGCAATTCGTCTGACACAAAGACAGTTGCCTAGCTTTGATCGCTCGGCAGCTATAGTCTCAGGTCGAGAGAGGCCGTTTCTTGGTCGGCAGCGTGACAAATGATAATGGCAAAATCGATATGACGGATACCTCGGGCCATGTGTCGCCCACGACCCATGATCTGCTGCCCGTATGTGCGATCGGTGCATCGGCAGGTGGCGTTGGCGTTTTACAGAGTTTGTTTCGACAGATCCCCGTCGACCTGGGATTGGCCTATGTCGTTATCCTTCATCTCTCGCCTGACGAGCCCAGCGCTCTCAGCGAAATTTTGTCGGTTTGCACGTCTATGCCGGTCTATCAGATCGGCGACCATACCACGCTGGATGCAAACTGCGTTTACGTCATCCCGCCAGACCACGAGCTTATTATTAATGGAGATGGGGTCGAGGCCCGTGATTTCAGCGAGCCTCGAGGCAAGCGCGCGCCGATCGACATGTTCTTTCGCTCCGTTGCAGCAGCCCGTGGCGACGGCGTTGCGATCGTTTTGTCTGGTGCCGGTGCGGACGGTGCTTTGGGGGTCAAAGCGGTCAAAGAAGCTGGCGGCGTCATCATGGTGCAGGATCCTTCTGAAGCCAGCTTTCCTGCTATGCCACAAAATGCAATCGCCACAGGTGCAGCAGATTTTGTTGCTCCGATCGCTCGGCTTGCCGGATACCTGACCGAAGTTGCTCGCAGCAAGGATGCTGTACGATCTCTCGACATGGCTGGATCGGCAAACGACCTTCGTCGTATCGTCTCATTGCTACGTTCTAGGGTCGGTCATGATTTCTCCGCATACAAGCGCGCCACCGTAATGCGCCGTGTTGTCCGGCGCATGCAGGTTTGTCGGATGAAAAGCTTGGCGGACTATGCCGACCATCTAACGACCACTCCAGAAGAAGCCCAAAACCTTTTTTCGGATCTTTTGATATCCGTCACAATGTTTTTTCGGGATGAATACGCTTTCAACGCTTTGGCCGCACAGGCGATACGGCCTTTGATCAGTGATTACGACGCCCAAAGCGAGGAGAGTATTCGGGTATGGGTCGTCGGCTGTGCGACAGGCGAAGAGGCGTACAGTGTCGCAATTCTGCTGCAAGAAGAAATGGCTTCACAGAACGTCAAGATTCCACTGCAGATCTTTGCGACCGATCTTGATGAGGCGGCACTTGCGGTGGCCAGAGAAGGACGCTATCCCCGCGCCATCGAAGCAGATGTTTCGCAGGAGAGGCTTGCAAAATTTTTCATCGATGAAGGCACCCACTTCCGCATCCGGAAAGAATTGCGGGAAACCGTTTTGTTTGCAAAACACAGCGTGCTAAAGGAGCCGCCTTTTATGCGGCTCGACCTGATCACGTGTCGCAATTTGCTGATCTACCTCGAGCGTGCGCTTCAGGCTCAAGTTTGCTCGCTGTTCCAATACGGTTTGCGAACGGGGCGATATCTCTTCCTAGGGTCAGCAGAAACAGTCGATGTAGCCGCGGACCTCTTTGCGAGTGTCGACAGACAGGCTAGAATCTACGCTTCTCGCCCACAGAATGGTCATCTACTACCAATTCTTCCGCAGTTTGCCGCCCCGGAACAACCCGCAAATTATGTTCGACCCACCTTAGTCGTTGCTGAGCGGGCGTCTATCCCGGCGGCCGTCCATGTCGCGGCATTGGAACAACACGCACCAGCCAGCGCACTCGTTGACGACGCTCAAAACATTTTGCATCTGTCGCCAACGGCAGGTCGTTTCATTCTCCACTCCGCGGGGCCCGTCTCGAAGTCCTTGACGTCTGTTGTGAGACCCGAGTTGCGTCTCGATCTCGGAATTGCGCTTGCTCGAGCTCTCGAGATGGGGCAGCCCAGCGTCACGCTTCCAACCGTGGTCAGTTTCGATCAAGGAAAGCGCCGGGTTTCTTTGCAAGTGACACCGCTCCCGAGCGAAGGCAGGGTATCTCAGGTCCTCGTATTTTTTATGGATGGCGGGATCGTTGTCGACAACGATGAACTTGAGAACGCGTCTGACTCTAGACCAGGAGAAGTGCGGCGCGTCTATGCCGAATTAAAGGCCTCGCAAGAGGCACTCATGATGAGCCGCAACGGCCATGAGTCTTTGGTTCAGGAACTCCGCGCAGCAAACGAAGAGCTCCAGTCAATGAACGAGGAATATCGGTCGACGGCCGAGGAACTCGAAACGTCCAAGGAAGAGCTCCAATCCATCAACGAGGAACTGCACACGGTCAATGCCGAGTTGAAGAGCAAGCTCGACAGCATTTCGGCCGCTCATAGTGACCTGCAAAATCTTTCTGCAGCCACCGAGATAGGCACTCTGTTTCTCGACCCCGACCTACGCATCCGAATGTTTACAGCACCCGTTGCAGACCTTTTCAACGTCACACGGCATGACATTGGCCGTGCCATTACAGACTTTACGCACCAGCTCGACTATGACGCGATCGATAAGGACGCACGCACGGTTCTCAAGAACCTGATTCCCATTGAGCGTGAGGTCACAAGTCGCCACGGCCGAGAATTCTCGATGCGGCTACGGCCTTATAGAACAGTAGAAGACCGCATCGATGGCACCGTGGTAACATTTGTTGACGTTTCGGAGCGGGCGCGAATAGAAGCTGCCCTGAGAGAATCCGAAGACCGGCTCCGTCAATTTGGTGAGGCGTCCAGAGACATACTCTGGATCCGCGATGCAAAAACGTTTCAGTGGTCCTACCTCACCCCTGCATTCGAGGAAATTTACGGACTTGACCGGGAAGCGGCGCTACGTGGTGACAATATGGTCGGCTGGCTTGAACTGATCTTGGAAGAAGACCGCGATGCCGTCGCAGGAAACTTACAGCGGGTTCGAAACGGCGAATGGGTCACGTTTGAATATCGCATACGTCGACCAGAAGACGGTGAAATTCGATGGCTGCGTAATACAGATTTTCCTATCAAAGACAATAGAGGTGACGTTGTCCACGTTGGTGGCATCGTCCACGATATTACTGAAATCAAACAGGTGGAACAGGAACTGGCACGGGCTGAGATCCGTCAACGTGCGCTCTTGGAGGGTATTCCGCAGTTGGTATGGCGCGCTGGCGACGGTGGAAATCTAACATGGTCCGGCCCGCAGTGGACGGTATATACGGGACAGGCGGAATCTGAGAGCCATGGTATGGGCTGGCTGGAACCGGTGCATCCAGACGACCGTGATACTGCACTCATGAACTGGTCGAAAGCTGCTGAGACGGGTGGATTCGAGGTTGAGTATCGTATTCGACAAGCTAGCACCGATGAGTATCGCTGGTTTCATACGCGCGCCACTCCTGTTCGCGACGAGAATGGCGACATTATCGAGTGGCTAGGAACCTCAACCGACGTCGAGGATCTGCGCAGCCTGCAAGCACGGCAAGAGGCTCTGGTTGCAGAGCTTCGAATAAAAGCTGTACCTTAGAGCCTGCATAATGACATCGCTTACAAAGGGCAATTGAAACGGCTCTTTAAGCGCCGTCTTGCCATGCTTGGCCTTGAACGGAATCGAACCGTTGACCGGACATTACTTCAAATGCGAACTGACAGATAAGCGCGCCAGATCAAGCACCTGGCCCACTTGGAATGTCGGGAAGGGAGGCGCAACCGGTCCGACCGCTATTGGGGACATGTGATCAGAAGCGGGCAATTGTTTACCTTTCGCCTATCATCGATTGCTTCGACGGCATGGTCATCAGTTGGTCGATTGGAACGCACCCAGATGCGGAGCTGGTCAATACTATGCTGGATGCAGCCATTGAGACCGTGACCGAAGCAGAGGAACGGCCAGTTGTCCATTCCGATAGCGTCGACGCCATTGATGAACCCACAGATCGAGGATGTAGTGCAGAAAGATGTTGGCGAGCAGCGGACTAATGCCAGCTCCTTGCGAGTTACCCTTGTCAGTCTCATATGTCTCGCCGCTCTGAAGACTTCCCGCCCGCAGCCACAGCTTGATAAGCTGGGATACGGGGATCGGCTATCCTGTGCGCTACCATCTGCAACAGCCACTCGTGGTCAACCGAGTCAAAGAAGCTGCGGATGTCGGCATCGAGCACCCAGTTCACGCGCTGGCTCATGGTCGCTGTATGCAATGCATCCAGTGCCATGTGCGAGTTGCGCCCTGGCCTGAAGCCATAGGAGAACCCGCAAAATCGGCCTCATAGACGGCACTAAGCACTTCAGCGACCGCGCCCTGGACGATCTTATCCTCCAGAGTCGGCACTCCAAGTGGCCGTTTTCCGCCATCGGCTTTTGGAATGTAAACACGTCGCACCGCCTGTGGCCGGTAGCGACCCGTGTGGACCCGATCGCAGAGATCGTGAAGATTTTGCTCCAACCTCTCTTCGTACTTCGCCACAGTCATCCCATCGACGCCTGCGCTTGCCTGCCGCTTTTGTCGTCTGAATGCAAGATGAAGCGCATTCAGATCGACGTGATGCAGTGTGCAGTGAACCGAGTTCAGGCAACCTGTCTGGCTGCCGCGTTCACCCGCTCGAGGTTTGCATCAGGACAACCCGGCTCTGTGTCCGGACCCTGGCCTCCTCTTGCGAGATCCTCGCGGGCCGATCCCCTCCCTCCACCTCAAACAGTGGGCCGTCCAGCGGTCCCGCTTCATGACACTGGGAACCATCGGACAAATGAGCGATGATCCGATCATCAGCCTGCCAGCGGCAAGCGGACCCATTCCCGGCTCTGTCCGGAAGGCACGGCGAGCGCCGAAGCTACAACACGCAATGGGACACGATCATCGAAAATATTGCAGGTGACGAAGCTCACCAATTCGTGACAGAGCCATCTCGCCGCTTCAAATGCGGCGCCTCCCAGAATTCAAAACTTTGTTTTGCCAGTAGCTCTTCATTGACCTCCACCCCGAGGCCCGGCGCATCCGAGACCGGATAAGACGAACCTTCGAGCCGTGGCTGTATTGGGAAGAAGTCAGAGTTATCGAAGCCAAGATGAGTTTCCGCCGGACTGTTACGGGTTTCCAGCCACGAGAAATTTGGCACCGCGGCACAAAAATGGAGTGTCGCTGCAGTACAGACTGGGCCAAGTGGATTATGTGGCATCATGTCCACGTAATGGGTTTCACTCCACGCCGCGACCTTCATTGACTCTGTCAGGCCGCCAACATTGCACACATCCAGTCGGTTAAATTGGTGGATGTCACGCTCAATGTAAGGCTGGAACTGCCATTTAGACGCAAACTCTTCCCCGATGGCAAAGGGGACGTCGGTCATCCGTCGTAGTGCCTCATAGGCTCCAGGCGACTCGTCACGAATGGGTTCTTCTAGAAAATCGAGCGTGCCTGACGGCATTTTCTGACAGAAACTTGCCGCTTCCGCGACCGTCAGCCGATGATGGTAGTCGATACCCAGCACAACATCTCCACCGAGCTCCTCTCGAGCTTTGACCAACCACTTTGCCGTTGTCGCGATATGCTCGCGTGGTTCGTAGATTTCCTTTTCCTCATGCCCTGAAGGCGAAAGCCGCATGGCGGTCCAACCATGCTCAACAAGCATTTTTGCCTGGTCGATCATCTCAGGACCAGGGGGGGCGAATGTTGTAGCAAAGGTGGAAATCCGGTCGCGTTGCTTACCACCGAGCAGGTCGTAGACCGGCACACCCAGCGCCTTGCCTTTGATGTCATATAGGGCGATGTCGATTGCGGAAATCGCTGCCTGCAGCACGCGTCCGCCTTCGAAATACTGGCTTCGATACATTTCTTGCCAAAGCGCGCCGATTTGAAACGGGTCGCGTCCCGTCAGAAATTCAGCGTAATGTTCAAGCGCTCCGACGACAGCTTTCTCACGACCGGACAGACC
The DNA here is from genome assembly GCF_900100825.1 of Agrobacterium sp. DSM 25558. Lineage (NCBI taxonomy): Bacteria > Pseudomonadati > Pseudomonadota > Alphaproteobacteria > Hyphomicrobiales > Rhizobiaceae > Agrobacterium > Agrobacterium sp. DSM 25558. The sequence continues at coordinate 48,673 of NZ_FMUD01000016.1, forward strand.
GCTCTCGCCCCAGCCAAAAACACCTTCGTCGGTTTCCACTTTGACCAGCAGTTGATTGCGGATGCCGACCTTGACGGCATAGGTCTTGATTCCTGAAATCTTCATTTCATCTCCTCCAAACTTTCTTGCCTACCAATGCCAAAGAGTACCGTCCTCAAGACGATTTACCGGCAGATAGGCGCGCTGGTAGGGGTATTTCTCGGCGAGCTTCTCATCGATATCGACGCCATGGCCGATCGCGTCGCCCGGATGAAGGTAACCGTCCTTCAAGCTCCATGCGCCCGGGAAAACCTCAATAATCTCCGGCAAATAGCCGGAATATTCCTGGATGCCGAAATTCGGCACCCATAGATCGAGATGCAAATTGGCACCGAGGCAAATCGGCGACATGTCCATTGCGCCATGGCAGGCAGTGCGCACATTGTACACGCTGGCAAAATCCATGATCCGACGCAGCGCCGTGACGCCGCCGGCATGTACGCAGGTGGTTCGGATATAGTCGATCAATTGCTCCTCCATCAAAAGGCGTGCATCCCAGATGGTGTTAAACACTTCGCCGACGGCAAGCGGCGTCGTCGTGTGCTTGCGGATCAGACGAAATCCCTCCTGGTGTTCCGCTGCGACCGTATCCTCCAACCAAAACAGCCGTGCAAATTCCAAATCCTTGCCCACGCGAGCGGCCTCGATCGGTGTCAGCCGGTGGTGCGCGTCGTGTAGAAGCTCGATATCCCAGCCGTGCGCTTCGCGCACCGCTTCGAAGAGTTTCGGGATATGGCGCATATATTTGGAGGTCGACCATACCTCTTCGTGTGGGACGGCATCATCAACAGCGTTGTTGGTCACCGTCTTGGCACCTGTACCATAGACGTCCGGAAGGCCCGGGATGCCGACCTGCACGCGGATAGCCTTGTAGCCTTCATCGATCCGCCGGCCCACAGCGTCAACGGCCTCGGCAATTGTCGTTCCCTGAGCATGCGTATAGCACAGCACCTTTTCCCGGCTTGCTCCCCCTAGCAACTGATAGAGAGGCATATTTGCGGCCTTGGCTTTGATATCCCAAAGCGCCGTATCGATCCCGGCGATCGCAGCCATAGTCACCGGGCCACGGCGCCAATAAGCGCCCTTGTAAAAATACTGCCAGATATCCTCGATCCGGGCTGGGTCCCTTCCGATCAAGAGAGGGGCTAAGTGATCTTCAAGATAGGCGACCACTGCCTTCTCGCGACCATTCAAGGTGGCATCACCGACGCCCGTCAAACCCTCGTCGGTGAAGATTTTGACCGTCACGAAATTACGGCCGGGCGAGCAGACAACAACTTTTACATCGGTGATTTTCATGGACTTATCCGTTTACTGAAACATTAGGCGCGACGTAGCGAAAACGGTTGTGAATGCGCCGGTCGCGTGGGTCTGGATGGGGAATGGCGGAGAGCAGTGCCCGGGTGTAATCGTGGTTTGGCCGATTGACGACCTGGTCGGTGTCGCCGGCCTCTACGATTCGTCCGCGATACATGACCGCGACGCGATCGCACATATATCGGATGACTGACATATCGTGGGAAATGAAAACATAGGAGAGACCAAGCTCGTCCTGAAGCTTCATCATCAGATCGAGGATTTGCGATCGCAAAGAAACGTCCAGTGCCGAGGTCGCCTCATCCGCTACGATCAGCCGCGGCTTGACTGCAATGGCGCGAGCGATGCCAATGCGCTGCCGCTGACCGCCGGAAAAAGCGTGTGGATACCGTTCGCGCCACGCCGGCTCCAGACCTACCTGCTCCATCAATTCTGCGACCCGGTCATCTCGTTCGGCCCCTCGCATCCCGGCGAGTTTGAGCGGTTCGGCGATGATCTGCCCGACGGTCTTGCGGGGGCTGAGCGAGCCGACCGGGTCCTGAAAGATCATTCGCACCTCGCGACGAAGCTCCTTCAACTGCGGCTTGTCTGCGGTGCGTAAATCAATATTGCTTCCATCGGCGCGGCGGTAGTTTATTTCACCTGCTTGCGGATCGTAGATCCTTAGAAGGCAACGACCCATCGTTGTCTTGCCGGACCCGCTCTCACCTACGATACCCAATGTTTCACCGGGTCTCACAATCAACGAAACATCATCGACCGCCTTTAGTCCCGACGGAAAAGTCAAGGACATGTTGCGAACCTCAAGCAGCGGTGTCGCATCGGCGGCAATGTCTGCACGCGTCAGCCTGATATCGGCTTTGCGTTCCAGTCGGACCACCGAACTTATCAAACGTTTGGTATAGTCATCTTTGGGCGCATGAAACACGTCCTCGACGCTGCCGTGTTCCATGACCTTGCCACGGTACATGACGAGGACCTCGTCGGCGATCTCGGCGACAACACCCATGTCATGGGTGATAAACAGCACGGCCATGCCATGTTTTTCTTGAAGGCGCTTGATCAGATCCAGAATTTCTGCTTGCGTAGTGACATCGAGAGCCGTTGTGGGCTCGTCGGCGATCAGAACCTGCGGATTGCAAGCCAGAGCCATAGCGATCATCACACGCTGGCGCATGCCACCTGAAAACTCGAATGTATAGCGATCTATCGCGGTTTCAGGACGTGGAATTTCCACTTGATTGAGTAGTTCCATAACCCGTTCGCGGCGCTCCGCCTTGGGCGTGCCGAAATGGATGCGTAACGCCTCGCCGATCTGCTCGCCGATCCGGTGGACAGGAGACAGTGAACTCATCGGCTCTTGAAAGATCATCGCGATCTCGCGTCCGCGGACACTGCGGATGTCTTCGCCGCGCGGATTGAGTTTAGCGAGGTCAACCTGGCTGCCGTCCTGTCTCGCCAGCAGGATTGAGCCACCTTCGATCTGCCCCGGTCTATCAACGATCTGCAGGATCGATCGGGCGGTGACGGATTTGCCGGAGCCGCTTTCGCCGACGACACACAGCGTTTTGCCGCGCTTCAGTTCAAACGACACGCCATCGACAGCCTTGAAGATGCCGGTGCGGGTTTTGAAGTAGGTTTTCAGGTCTTCGACCTTGAGGATGGTGTCGTTGGTCATAGTCATTACACCGTCTCGTAAGGATCGGCGGCGTCACGCAGTCCGTCCCCGAGGAAATTGAGGGAAAGCACAGCGATGACGATTGCTGCCGCGGGTGTGAACAAAAGCCACGGTGCCTGCGCTACCGCGCGGATATTCTGCGCTTCCTGCAGAAGCACACCCCACGAGATGATCGGTGGCTGCAACCCGACTCCAAGGAACGACAGCGCCGTCTCGGCAAGGATCATCGTCGGGATGGCGAGTGTCACGGTAGCGATGATGTGGCTCATGAAGGACGGCACCAGATGGTGGAAGATTATCCCGATCTCACTCATCCCGTCGAGGCGGGCAGCTGTGACGAAGTCCTCGTCGCGAAGCGACAGGAATTTGCCGCGGACCTCACGAGCCAGATTGGTCCAACCGAGCAATGAAACGATCAAAGTGATCACGAAATAGGTGCGCAGTGGTGGCCAGCCGACCGGGATTGCGGCGGCCAGCCCCATCCACAACGGGATGGTCGGAATCGATCGTAACAACTCGATGACGCGCTGGACCGCCATATCAACCCAGCCGCCGAAAAAGCCTGAAATACCGCCGATGGTGACACCCAGAACAAGGCTCATGGCTACCCCCACCAGGCCGATGGACAGAGAAATGCGAGCACCGTAAACCACGCGGGAGAAGATATCGCGTCCGAGACGATCGGCACCCATGATATAAAGACTGTCGCCCGGCTTGGGATTAACGAGCCCAAACAGTTTTGTCTCGATTGGTATGAAGCCAAGCATATTGTAAGTCGGTGAAGGCACAAGGAAACCAACGGCGACAGGCTTTGCCGTATCAGCTTCGAACTCGCGACGCATGCTCTCCTTATTCAGCGTCATCTTCAACTGGTCCACATGGGGCATAAACGAGCCCTCATGAAACAACGACAACCCTTGAGGTGGCGCGTAGGTGAAACGGGCATTGGTCGCGTTCGGGTCAAGCGGTGCGATGAAATCGGCAAAGGCTGCAACCAGGTACATCAGGCAGATAACGACGAGACTGACAAGCGCGATCTTGTGCTTCTTGAATTTGAGCCAGAACAGGCGCCATTGGCCCGCAACAGCAATGTCCTTGCCGCGCAGGTCAAGGGTGGTAACGGTGTCGGGAGGAAGCTGGGAAATATCGGTCATGTCAGTCTTATCCGCGGATCGGTCATGGCAAGCAGGATGTCGGAGATTAGCGTGCCGATGATGGTGAGGACAGAAATCAGGAGGATCAATGAACCGGCCAGGTACATGTCCTGCGCCAGAAGGGCACGCAAAAGTAGCGGTCCGGTCGTGGGCAGGCTCATCACCACCGAGACGATGATTTCCCCCGAGATGACGGCGGGTAGTATCCATCCGAGCGTCGAGATGAGCGGGTTGAGCGCGAGGCGCACTGGATAACGTAGCAACAGTTCAAATTCGGACATACCCTTTGCGCGGGCGGTGGTGACATAGGGCTTGGAAAGCTCGTCGAGGAGATTGGCGCGCATGATGCGTACCAGTGCCGCGAGGGACCCCAAGCCGATGACGATCACCGGCAGCCAGACATGGTTTGCTAGATCGAAGAACTTGCCGAAACTCCAGCCAGCATCCACATATTCCGGGGAAAACAGTCCGCCGACGCTCTGACCGAACCATACCGACATCACATACATCGCGCCCAACGCCATCAGAAAATCGGGGACGGCCAGGAAGAAGAAGGCTAGAAATGTCGCAAAATAATCAGTGATGGAATATTGCCGCACCGCCGACATGATACCGATCGGAATCGCGACTGCCCACACAAAGCAAAGCGTCAGTAGCGAGAGCATCAATGAAAAGCCGAGACGGCTCCAGATCAACTCGGTGACAGGTTTGCCGAGTTCGAATGATATTCCGAAGTCTCCGCGCAACAGGATACCGGCCATCCATTTGTAATATTGGAAATACATCGGCTGATCGAGACCATACCGTTCACGCATGGCCGCAACCGTACCTGCTTCAACGGCACCGCCTTGACTTGCCCAGTCAGCCATAAGCGTCGTCAGGTAGTCGCCCGGCGGCAGTTGGATGATGATAAAGGCGATGATCGAGACGGCAAAGAGTGTCGGAATGGCAAACACCAGCCGTTTGGCGATATAGCGAAGCATAACAATGACCATTGATTGGCGGGGGATGTGGCCGGAGGCATCTGCGTCTCCGGCCGTTGACAGAAGCCCTTATTTGGCCTTGTCGAAATACCACTGCGACAGGGTCGGCGCTGGATGCCAAAGGTTGCCGGTGATCGGAATACCATCAACGACATTCTTGAGGTTCTTCGACACCATCATGTATTTCGGCATAGGCCGCGAAATGCCGATGTTGAGGAAGTTGTCCGCCGACAGATTAAGGAACTCCTTCATCTTCGCCTTGCGATCGTCGTCGGTAACGGCAGCGTTGACCTTGTCGTAGGCGGCCATCAGTGCCTTGACGTTTTCAGGCGGTTCCTCGCCGGCTTCATGGTTGGCATACCATTCGGCCCAGCGCACCGCAAAGAAGATGTCCGCTTTCTGGAAAGGCATGTAGCAACGCGGATCGGTATAGACTTCCGAAAGGCCACCGACGCAGTTCCAGATATAGGCATCCTGCTCGTTGGCGCTCCACATGGTGTTGAGGCGAGCACGATCGGTGGTGCGGATCTGAATGTCGATACCGACGTCCTTGGCGTATTGCTGCACCATCTGCATGACGTCCGGGTAGGAAAGCCCGAAGACGTCGGCAACCATGAAGTTGATGGTGAAGCGCTTGCCGGTCTCGTCTAGCCGGAAGCCCTCACCGTCTTTCTTCGGCATCAGTTTGTCAAGTTCGGCATTGGCAGCCGCCGGATCGTATTCGGTGTATTGTGTCGCTTCTTTCTCGTTGAACAACTCATGTTCAGGCTGCACTGCCACCTGTGCAGGAGCACCCTGCCCGACATAGACAAGATCAATGATCTCCTGACGATTGATGGCACGGCTTAAAGCTACGCGGAAATCCTTGTTCTGGAACACCTTCTTCTTCACGGGGTCGGTGGAGTTGAGGTTAAGCAGAATCACCGCATCGTTGGCTGGGAGGTCTTTCACGTCCACAAAACGATATTTGCCGCTCTCTTGGCCATCAAACAGCACCGACTTGAAGGTGGCATTGTTGATGTGTCGGAATGCAAAGTCGAATTCGCCAGACGTCATCTTCAGTGCCATCAGCTGCGGGTCATCGAGCTTGGCCCAGGTAATGTTGTCGATATAGGGCAACTGGTTGCCTGACGTATCGACCTTCCAATAAAATGGATTGCGTGTCGCAGCCACACGCTCACCATCGGCGTAGGGAACTGTCAGGATCCAGGGATTGAGCGTCGGCAAGGCAAGGTTCTGCCAGAACGGCGGCTGGAACGTCAGCGAGACCTTCGAATTGAAAAGTGCCACCCAGTCACCGGCCGCAGGGTTGGCTTTCAGGAGCGCCGGGATGCCGTCCTTGTTGTACTTCTCGTGAAACTGGCTGAGATAATGCTTGGGATAGATTACAGGTAGGTGGCCCTGGCCGTAAGCAAGCTGCTGCAAGAAGAGGCCATAGGGGGCATCAAACTTGAACTCGACCGTCTGCTCATCGACCTTGCGGACCTTAACCGGCTTACCGGCGACGGTAAATGTCGGGTTTTTGGCCGGCGACAAAGCCGGGTTCATGAAAACGTCCTCATACCAGAACAGGATGTCATCGACAGTGAATGGCTGACCATCACTCCACTTCAAACCCTTGCGCAGGGTGAATGTGTAGGTAGTCGCATCTTCGGAAGCCGTGAATTTTTCGGCGAGCGACGGCTCGACTTTGCTCCATTTCGGATCCCAACGAACCAGAAGCTCATTGGCGATCGTGCGGGTGAGATTGTACTGGTCTCCATTGGCGAGGATCGTGGTGCGAAGCGTTCCGCCATATTTTCCGACGCCGTCTACCATTGTCTCGACAAACGGGTGCTCTGGAAGACGCTCGTTCACCGACGGTAATTTGCCCGCTTTGACTTTTTCGTCCAGATTTGGCGCTTGTTGGAAATTCTGCGCGAATGCTGCGCCTGACCAACCAAAAACGACCACTCCCATTAACCCCGTCGATACGACGAGGCTATGCAGCATGCGCTGATAGCTCATGTAAATCCCTCCACTTGGTAAGTGCCCGCTCCTCAGACACGTCCAGCAGACATCAGCCGCCTGGACGTCGCAAAACTTTCAGATCGTACATTATTTGTCAACAACGATGTGCGAAATGGTATATTTCGCACTTGGCATGCACCTGTGTTTTCGGCTAGAAACTTGCCATGAGCACACTTGTCCAACTACAGCGGTCAACGGAGGACGCAGATCTTGGCGAAGCCTCGATCTATGAGCGGATCCGTGACGACATCATTCAGGGCCGGTTCGTCGCAAATGAACGGCTAAAAGTTTCCGAACTTGCTGAACGGATGGGAACCTCGACCAATCCCGTAAGGGAGGCGTTACAGCAACTTCGTGGCGAGGGATTTGTCGTCATGATGCCAAACCGCGGCGCGCGTGTGCGGGCGATAGACGAAACTTTCGTACGCGATATTTTTGAGATCGAGGTTCTGATCGAGCCAGCCCTGACGCGTTGGTTCGTGGGCCTTGCAACCAAGGCTGATCTCAACGCCCTGGAAGATTTGCAGGCGCAGATGGAGATTTTGAATTTCGCCGATCCGTATGCCCATTCAAAACTAGACATGGCATTCCATCAGGTCATGTACGATCGTCACTACAATCGCCACGCGGTCGACTTATGGTGGCGACACCGAGAAATCCTTTCCGCCATCAGCCGCCAGTTCCCGACCTCACTGAGCCGTCAGACAAGCGTGATAAACGAGCATCGCGGCTTACTTAAGAGCATCGAGAGCCAAGATGCCGATGGCGCAGCGGCAATAATTGCCCAACATGTTGAGGGGTCGGGCCGGCATATCATCGAGCATATGCGGCTGATAAAGCGGCGAATGTGAATTTTCACTCCGACGTGGCCCAATCGTTCGACATCGATGAGAGCCGCGAGCTGCACGTTCAGAGGGCTACAAAGATCTGCAAGGCATACGATCTGGTTCGCGTGCAGGAAGTGTCTGATCGAGAGAAAGGGTCAACAAGGAGTTGGATGGCTAATCCAGTCAGAGCCTTGGAACCATTTCCCGCTTAAATCCAGAGCGTGGGGGCACCGAATGAACGGTATGTCTGAATTGGCAAGCTGCTGGATACGAAATCGAACGGCCAACTTCTTACCCGAACCAACCCTAAAGTGGAGAATTCGTGCCGCAATACCATTCGATTGGTGGTATCTGGGCGTTCACATTGTACCTTCGGGACGGGCGTGACGGCGGCTCCTCACGCACACTGCGAGGTTTCAACCAATCATAAGGCTTGCACCTCATGATTGTTTGATTACGACGAGCGTTGGCATACCGCAAATTTCACATTCAGGGATAGGCTGTAGATCCATCCGGTTTGTTCGTGATTTTGCGTTGCCAATGGATGTAGTCGTCCGTCAGCAAAGCTTTTTCGTCAATCTCGATCCCCCACCCTGGACGGTCGGGCCGTAACTCCATGTGTCCATCTACCGGCATGTAAGGATCGAGTGCCCAAGGCGCGTGAACATGCGGCTTGAACTCCAGGATCTGAAAATTCGGTTGGGCAGCGCAAAAATGGATATTGACTGCGGTCGCCAGCGGACCCATCGGATTGTGCGGTGCGACGGTGACATAATGCGCTTCAGCAAGCGTTGCGATTCGTCGCATTTCGCAGACACCTCCCACAACGCAGATGTCTGGTTGGATGATATCGGCACCCTGCGCCGACAGCAGCGACAGGAATTCGAAGCGGTTGTAGAGAGACTCACCTGTAGCGAGCGGCACGTTGACCTTCGACTTCAATTCTCGCCATGCTGGAATGTGCTCAGGGCGAATAGGCTCCTCGTAGAAAAGCGGGTCGTTCGGGGCGATCGCCGCAGCCAGCTGGACGGCCTTGTAAGGTTCGAAGATCTTGGCATGCGCGTCGAAGGCAAATTCGAAATGCGAGGGGGTGATCTCGCGTATTCTGCCAAACCAGTCGCCGGTCTCCTTGACCAATTCGCCCCACCTGCCCGTATGCAGATCACGGCGATACGGGCTGAGCTTGAACGCCGTGTAACCGTAATCTTCGTTGAGCTTCAGCGTCTGATCGAGCGCGTGTTCTGCATCAGGCGCAGTATAGACGCCACAGTAGACGCGCACGCGGTCACGGACGCTGCCACCCAACAGCATGTATACCGGCAGACCCGCAGCCTTGCCAGCAATGTCCCACAACGCATGGTCGATCGCGGAAATTGCGGCAAGGCCCAGAGCTCCGGGAGGAAACCGGCATTGTTGATTGAGCTTGAGGACGAGATATTCGACACGGCGCGGATCTTCGCCTTCGATCTGGTGAAACAAGTAGTCGAGAAGTGGTGGCAGCGACCAGTCAGGGCCATGATTGTAACATTCGCCCCAGCCGCTGATGCCCTCGCTCGTCTCGATCTTGAGAAGCAGTCGCGGCCGCTCGTCCACGCGCTGCATGTAGGTCTTGATGCCAGTGATATGCACTAAAAATTCTCCCTCAAGCACCGTTTGCGTCGGAGCGAACGCGGTCCACGACTTCGCGCAGGATCTCACGCTCAGCGACGTTCAGTTCGACCACGCCTGGTACGCGCACAGGGCCGACGTCTGTCCCAAGCATGCCGAGCGCCTCCTTGACGACGGTGACGTTGGCACCATTATTGTATTTCGTGCGCAACGCTTCGAACTGGGCAATTCCATCGATTAGGCCGCGCGCCGCCGCATAATCTCCTGACTCGAGAGCCGTATGGATAGCGTGCGAACGCTCGGGAAATACGTTGACGAGCCCCGAGGTGAACCCGCGTGCGCCCATAGCGTAAAATGCCGGTGCCCAACCTTCGGCAAGTCCGCAAACCCAGATCGCCGGTGCGTCATGGGTCGCGCGGATCACTTCGGCCAAAAGCATAAGATTGGGCGAGGCGAATTTGATACCGGCAATATTAGGGTGTAGCGCCAGTTTGCGGAAATCATCTACGGAGAAGCCGTCGCTGCGCACGTAGGCAATAACTGGAATCGTGCAAAATTCCGCCAGCTCTAGAAAATAGGCCGCCTGATAAGCCGGTCCGGCAAAGGGATCCATGGGATGATGCCCCATGATCGCGTCGGCACCTGCGGCGATGGCGTCGCGTGCCAGCGCCTTTGCATCGGTCAGCGACCGGCCGACGGCCGCACTGACAAGAGCATTGCCGTCGGCAGCCTTGATCGTCGTATTGTGCACAAGACGGATCTCGTCCATCGTAAGCGTAAAAAACTCACCGGTATTGCCGGCCGCCATGAGGTTGTGGACATTAGCTGCGGCAAGTCTTTTGATTAGCCATTCCAGCTTCTGTACATCAATCGAGCCGTCGCTCGCGTATGGTGTCACGGGAACGCCTGAGATCCCGGAAAGGGCCATTCTTACAGCCTGTAGTTTGTCAGTCACGCTCACTATCCTTCTTTTTTCCAAATACGATGGACAGGTAAGTTTGGCCCGAACGCACGACATGGTCGCGCATTGAGCGCTCCGCCCTGTCCGCATCCCCGGCGACGATGGCGTCGGCGATGGTGACATGCTCCTCGAGCGCCTTCTGGCGCTCCGACGGATCAAGGTGGATGACGCGACGGATGCTCGCATCATAAAATTGCTGGCGTTCGATCAGCTTGGATAGATAGCCGCACAGCGAACTCCTATGGATAAGATCGTGGAAGGTCTCGTTGAGCGCGATCAGACTGTCGGCGTCGCCCGACGTCGTTGCCTTGCGCATTAGATTGGCGGTCGCAACGAGTTCGACACCCGCCTTCTTGTCGATGCGCTTTGCAGCGAGATGGGCAATCATCGATTCCAGCGCAGCGCGCGCGAGGATCATTTCCTCTGCCCAACTGCTTGCGAACCGTATGACCACGCCGCGCCGCGGCAGGGCTTCAACCAAGCCTTCGGTTTCCAGCTGCCGAAGGGCTTCCTTGATGGGCGTAGTACTGACTCCGAACTGTTCAGCGAGGCTTCGCTCGTTGACTTTTTCGCCGGTTGCAAAACGCCCGGAAATTATGGCTGCACGCATCATCCGATGGACGTGGTCCCGTACGGTGACATTGAAGCTGGCGTCGATCTTTTCAAATCCCGCGCCACCGGCGGGTGTGTCCGAGCGATTGATCATTTCCCAAAATCCGTTGACGTGACGAGATTAATATGAGATCTGGTATATCAGATTTGATGTCCTTGTCGATAACAAATTTCTAGAAACGAGGTTGAGGAGCCTTGGGAGAAAACCATGTTGAAACGTAATATTGTTGCCATCGTAAGCTCTGCGATGATCGCATCCTGCGGCATTCCTGCATTCGCAAAAACCCCATCGGATCAACTTGTCATCGCCATCATGATGACGACGATGCGCGGTCTTGATCCGCATGAGATCAACCAGCTCGAGGCTGCTGAGGTCGTCGCCAATCTCTATGATCGGCTTATCGAGCTGCCGGCCGACAATATTACAGTACCAAAGCCGTCGCTTGCGGAAAGCTGGACGGTGTCTGAAGATGGGAAGACATTCACTTTCAAGATCCGGCAGGGGGTGCGGTTTCATTCCGGCAATCCGCTAACTTCGAAAGATGTTGAGTGGTCTTTGCACCGGCTTGTGAAACTTGGGCTGGCACCGTCGACCGACCTTCGCCAATGGGGGTTTTCGGCAAAAAATGTCGATGCTTTGATCCGTGCGACGGATGACCAAACGCTAGTGCTGCAGACACCGGAAGTCTGGAACCCCAACCTCATTCTGTATTCTCTGGCCAGCTTCTCTACGTCGATCGTCGACAGCGTGTATCTGGCAAGCAGGGAAAAAAACGGTGACTGGGCGCGCAACTACCTCCAGACCCAGGACGCGGGTTCAGGCCCATATTCCCTGACCACTTGGCGCTCCAATCAACTTCTGATCGCCGATGCATTTAAGGACTACTGGAAAGGCATGCCTGCCATGCGGCGGGTGTTCATGAGCCATATCCCTGAATCTTCAGCGCAGCGGCTTCAGATCGATGCGGGTGACGTAGACGTCGCGACGCGATTATCGTCGACGGACCTTTCAGGGCTTGAAGCTGACGGCAAAGTGTCGGTCCAGAAGGTACCCGGATTTGGCTTTTACTATCTGGCACTGAACCAAAAGGACGAGATACTTTCCAACCCGAAGGTTCGCGAGGCTTTTCGCTATCTGATCGATTATGACGGCCTCAGCAGCACCGTCATGAAATACTACGGCACCAAGCAGCAATCGATCATCCCGGCTGGCCTGCCGGGTGCAATGGCTGACAATCCCTACAAACTGGACATCGACAAGGCAAAACAACTGCTCACGGAAGCGGGCTATCCCAACGGCTTTTCAAAAGTCTATTTCGCTCAACCCGGAACGCCGGAATCGGAAGTCGGAATATCGCTTCAGAATAATGCCGCCAAGGCTGGGATCAAACTCGATCTGCAGATCGGTGACCAGATCGGCAAATTCAGGTCACGGCAATTCGAGCTGTTTTCGTCACGCACCGGCGATCGTCTGCCCGACCCGCATGCAGTTCTTCAATCATACGCCACGAATGCAGACAATTCCGATGCAGCCAAACTCGCCGGGCTCGTCGCCTGGCGCACCGCCTGGGATGTACCAAAAGACATACAGGACATGGTAATTGCGGCTGCCCACGAGATCGATCCGGAAAAGCGCAAACAATTGTATGTACGGATTAACGAAGCCTATCTGCGCGCCTCACCAGCTCTTGTCACGTCATTCCAACGTACCGATCCCAAAGCCGTCCGCACGGAAGTGAAGGGTTATATCGGACATCCGACATGGCTGACACGCTGGGACACCGTTTCCAAAAGCGAATGATTTGCGAACCAAGGACAGTGCAATGAGTATCTCACAGACCACATCTACTCCAGTTCCGAGCCATTCGCTTTTCAAGGCAGCACGCAAAGTCGCCACTTCGGCAATCGTGATCCTGACGACATTGCTCGGTCTGCTCGTCATTACCTTCGTCGTTGGACGCATGGTGCCTGCCGATCCCGTGATAGCTGCCATTGGCGATCAGGCAGACCAGGCGACATATGACCGTGTCTATAAGGAAATGGGTCTTGACCAACCAATCTACGTGCAGTTTGCGAACTATCTCGGCAACGCCGTACAGCTGGATTTTGGTCAGTCGAATATTACCAAGCAGCCCGTGGTTAACGATCTTGCCCGAGTGTTTCCCGCCACTCTAGAGCTAGCGACACTTGCGACATTGATCGGCGCGGGTCTTGGTGTTCCGCTCGGCGTGATCGCTGCGGTCCGCAAGGGAACATGGGTCGACCATGTTGCCCGCGTCGTGGGACTGCTCGGATATTCGACGCCCATCTTCTGGCTCGGCACGATTGTGATCCTGCTGTTTTATGCGCAACTTGGCGTTATCCCGCCTGGTGGCCGGATCTATGTTTATAACGAAGGTATTGTCGAGGCGCGGACGAATTCCGTACTGATCGACAGCCTGTTGGAGGGGCATTGGGATGTGTTCTGGAGCGCGCTGCACCACCTCATCGCTCCGGCCCTGATCCTTGGTTACGCGGCGATGGCCTATCTCAGCCGCATGACACGCAGCTTCATGCTGGAACAGCTTCACCAGGAATATATTCTTACGGCCCGCGCCAAGGGTCTTGGCAAACGACCGATTATCTGGCGCCACGCCTTCCGCAACATCCGTGTGCAGCTTCTGACCGTCGTCGCACTCGCCTATTGTGGCTTGCTCGACGGAACCGTGCTGATCGAGACTGTGTTCGCATGGCCGGGGCTCGGACAATACCTGACCTCCGCCCTGTTCTTTGCTGACATGAATGCTGTCCTCGGAAGCGTGTTCTTGATCGGGCTGATTTCGATCGCCATCAACTTCCTGTCAGACATCGCCTATCGCTTTATTGATCCAAGGACCCGGTGAGACCATGACAAAATCAGGTACGTTATCAAATCTCCACACCTGGCTGATCAATGAGGAATTCAGTTCCTCGAGTCAGGCCCGCCTACACAACATCTATATCGCTTGGCTTAGCTTGGTTGCCAATCCGCTTGCTCTGGCAGGATTCGTCGTTATCGTCTTCCTAATCATCATGGCATCGCTGGCACCTTTCATGCCGCTTCAGGATCCGATCGCTCAGGACTTCATGAAGGCACTGCAGGCTCCGTCTGCGGCGCACTGGTTCGGCACTGACGAATTTGGACGCGACGTTTTCGCTCGGCTCGTCTATGGCGGTCGTACCACACTTTACATCGCCATTCTCGTGACTGTCATCGTGGGGCCAATCGGCTTCGTGATCGGTGCCACCGCCGGCTATCTCGGTGGCTGGGCGGACGTCGTCCTGATGCGTATCACCGACATCTTCCTCTCCTTCCCAAGTCTCGTTCTCGCACTTGCATTCTCTGCAGCGCTCGGTCCTGGCATTGAGAATGCGGTGATCGCCATCGCTTTGACGGTCTGGCCGCCGATTGCCCGCCTTGCCCGCGCAGAGACCTTGACTTTTCGCCACGCGGACTTCGTTGTTGCGGCAGAATTGCAGGGTGCTGGCATGGGCCGCATCCTAATGCGTCACATCGTGCCACTCTGTGCGCCGTCAGTCATCGTGCGCCTGACGCTCAACATGTCGAGCATTATCCTAACAGCTGCCGGGCTTGGCTTCCTCGGCCTCGGCGCACAGCCACCCCTTCCAGAATGGGGCTCGATGGCCGCCTCCGGCCGCCAGTATCTGCTCGATGCCTGGTGGCTGACGACAGTACCGGGGATTGCCATTCTGGTCGTTAGCCTTGCCTTCAATCTGCTCGGCGACGGGCTGCGTGACATCATGGATCCCCGCAATGCATAAATCGACAGACACTATCCTGACCGTCGAGAAGATGTCGGTCGAATTTCCATCGCTTTCAGGTGCCGTCAGGGCTGTCCAGGAAGTCTCGTTCACGGTCGGTCGCGAGAAGATCGGCATTATCGGCGAATCCGGATCGGGCAAGAGCACGACAGGCCGCGCCATTATGCGACTGCAACCACCGAATGCCTCAGTCAGGGCGGATCGCCTCCAGTTTGAGGACCTCGACTTACTTCGCGCCACCGAAGGCGAGATGCTGTCGATCCGCGGTCGCCGCATCGCGATGATCCTTCAGGATCCGAAATATTCGCTCAATCCGGTCATGAGCATTGGCGAGCAGATATCCGAAACGGTAATCCTGCACGAACGAGCCTCGAAAAAGGAAGCCCGCGAACGTACACTTTCCATGCTGGAACGTGTTCAGATCCGTGATCCGCAGCGTGTCTTTGATCTCTATCCGCATGAAGTCTCTGGCGGCATGGGACAGCGCATCATGATCTCCATGATGCTGATCGCCTCCCCTTCCCTGATCATTGCCGACGAACCGACCTCAGCCCTTGACGTCACGGTTCGCCAGCAGGTGCTGTCGATCCTGGATGATCTCGTAACGGAGAGAAACATAGGTCTGATTTTCATCTCGCATGACCTCAATCTTGTCCGAAGTTTCTGCGATAGAGTGATCATCATGTATGCGGGCCGTATCGTGGAAACGATCGCCGCCGCCGATTTGGACCAGGCCAAACACCCTTACACCCGTGGCCTTCTCAACGCTTTGCCGAGCCTAGACCATCCACGTGACAGGCTGGAAGTGCTGCGTCGCGATCCTGCCTGGCTGGAGAACTGATATGACTATGATCAAAATTGACCATCTCGCCGTATCGTATGGCAGCGGCGACACCCTCATCAAAGTGGTGAAGGCCGTTTCGTTCGAGGTCGCAAAAGGCGAAACTTTCGGACTGGTCGGCGAGAGCGGTTGCGGAAAATCCACCGTGCTCGGCGCGCTCGCAGGTCGCAACAAGCAGTGGACGGGCTTCATGGAGATCGATGGCGAGACAATCACCAAAAAAAGAACCCACGCGCAGCTTGCCAAGCAGCAACTGGTTTTTCAGGATCCGTTCGGTTCGATCCACCCGCGACACACGATTGGTCGCACCTTGCTCGAACCACTGGAAATCCACGGCAAGGACCGACGTCAAGACCGCATCGAAAAGGTCCTGACAGATGTCGGCCTACCGCTCAATTTTCGCTACCGATATCCGCACCAGTTGTCGGGAGGACAACGTCAACGCGTCGCGATTGCCCGCGCATTGATCCTCGAACCGAGTATCCTGCTTCTCGACGAGCCGACTTCCGCGCTCGACGTCTCGATACAGGCGGAAATCCTCAACCTGCTTAAGGATCTGAGGGAGCGTGAAAACCTCACCTATATCCTCGTCAGCCATGATCTAGCAGTCGTTGCCCATCTGTGCGACCGGGTTGCGGTGATGCAAAACGGTGGTTTCGTCGAGATTGCTACAAGGCAGCAGTTGCTCGAAAATACGGTGCAGCATCCCTACACGCGCACGCTGATGGATGGCAGTCGCGGCTATGTCGCTCAATCCAGAAAGCGACAGTCGACTGCCGGATTCACCGCAGGCTCCGCGGACATGAATGGCGCGACCGTTTGATCGTCGTCCAGAATGCAAAATGGCGCCGGGCTCAACCTGTGCAGACATGGCAAGGCTGATCTGAAAAGAGGTCAGCTGGTTTTGAACAGGCGCTACATGCGTCAATGGCAATTAGAGTGAGACTATGATTCAGAACCCTATCTTGCCCGGTTTCCACCCCGATCCCTCGATTTGCCGGGTTGGGAACGACTATTACATAGCCGTCTCGACATTCGAATGGTATCCAGGCGTCCAGATCTATCGTTCAACCGATCTTCGCGAATGGCGACTGGTGAAAAGACCGCTCGACCGAGCCGAGCAACTGGATCTCCGTGGGGTGCCGGATTCTTGTGGCGTCTGGGCACCTTGCCTCACCTACGCAGATGGTCGCTTCTGGTTGATCTACACAGACGTCAAGCGCAAAAATGGTTCATTCAAGGACTGCCATAATTATCTGGTAACGTCGGAAACCATCGACGGTCCATGGTCAACGCCTACCTATCTGAATTCCTCCGGCTTCGACCCCTCGCTGTTCCATGACGAAGATGGCCGTAAATGGCTGTTGAACCTCACCTGGGACTACCGGGCCCGTCCCTCGAAGTTCGGCGGCATATTACTGCAGGAGTACGACCATGAGCAGGGTCGACTGATCGGTCCGATCAGTAATATTTTCGCCGGCTCGCCACATGGTCTCGCAGAAGGCCCTCACCTGTACAGGCGTGATAGGCGGTATCATCTTCTCGTCGCCGAAGGCGGCACCGGTATGCGACATGCCGTGACAATGGCGCGCTCAAATGAGATTGCGGGTCCATACGAGCTTCACCCAGACACCCATGTCGTCACCAGCCGGTTCCACCCCGATGCCAACCTCCAGCGGGCGGGTCATGGCGATCTGGTGGAAACGCCGGATGGCGACACCTATCTCGTTCACCTTTGCAGTCGACCGCTTCCGGGTATAGGCCGTTCGGTGCTTGGGCGCGAGACCGCGATACAGAAATGCATATGGGGCGACGATGGCTGGTTACGGCTGCAAGGCGAACCCTTCGTTCCGCAGGATATGGTTTTGATGTCCAGCAACACGCAGCCGAAGTCGTTGTCCGAGAATGGACGTTACACGTTCGATCTGCAGACCGGCCTTGCGGACGCATTTCAATGGCTTCGGACACCCAATCCGGACCGACTGTTTTCGCTCACGGCGCGGCCAGGCTATTTGCGCCTGTTCGGGCGTGAATCTGTCGGCTCTTGGTACGAGCAGTCACTTGTCGCACGGCGCCAGACGCATTTTGACTTCGATGCCGAAACCGAAGTTGACGCTGATCCACAGAGCTATCACCAGATGGCAGGACTGATTGCCTACTACAACAGCTTTGCGTACCATTATCTCTGCCTAACTCATGATGAAAACGTCGGCCGTTCGCTTCATATCCTATATTGCAATGGTGCCTGGCCTGTGGGCAAAACCATACTAGCGTTGGACGAGGCGATTGCCGTGTCGCCGGGGCCTGTGAAAATGCGGATAGAAGTCCGGGAAGCCGTCGCGCGCTTCTTTTATTGGAAAGACGATGCCTGGATTCGGATTGGGCCGCTGCTGGACCATTCCGCTCTTGCTGATGAAGGGGGAGAAGGTGAACATGCCAATTTCACCGGTGCATTCGTAGGAATGGCGGCCAACGACACCAGCGGACAAGCTATGTGCGCAGATTTTTCATATTTTACATATGCTTCTGGCTGTTACACGCCTTGACGGACTAAGCCCACGGAATTTGCGATGTCGTGCGCGTAAATTGACAAATCACCTTGCGCCGAAACTGTGTTGAGCATGAAGGTAATCGTTTCGGAACACGCTTTCACCTCAGGAACCGTGCGAAAACCTTCAATTCTCTTTTTATCCGAGGCGAACTTGCCTCGCGATGCGGTCTCGGCATATTGCTCGTCACCTCAGCCGGACATGGAATGAACGCATCTTTGAGGATTGGACAAGCTAGTTCAATCGGCACAGGGTGGTTTTCAAGTTTGCGCGCCGTCGCCGGTTTTTATGGAAAACGAACAATCTCGACCCAATTTGCGCCCTTGCCAACCCGGTATCGCCCGACGTTTTTCAGTGATCCGTCTTTCTGGTCAATGCCATAAACAGAAAGCTGTTCCGACTTCTCACCGGATGCGATCAGGAAACGCCCTGTCGGATCGATGCGAAAGCCACGCGGCTGCTTTTCGGTTTCGATGGTGCCCATATGCCTCAGTGCGCCGGTCTGCGAATCCACGGTGAAGATCGCAATCGTGCTGGTGGAACGCTCCGAAGCATAGAGGAACCGTCCATCCGGCGTCACACCGATATCGGCAGCCCAAATCTTTGCTGGCGGCGCGACACCGGCGACGGCGGGCGCTGTTGCTGGTTTTGGCGGGGCATTGAATGCCGGCGGTGCGGGAGGCGCGACGCCCTTTTCGAGACCAGCATCCGGCGAAAGAATTGCCACCACGTCTTTCTCTGTCAGTGTCCCGTTTGCTTCGAGCGCGTAGTGGATGACTTCACCGCTTAGTTCGGTGACGACATAGACAGACTTGTTGTCGGGTGAAACAATGATGTGACGTGGACCCTGTCCTGCCCTTGTCGCGACACTGGTGGGAGAGTTGGGCTCCAACAAGCCAGTTTCGGCGTTAAGAATATATTGCAGGACCATATCGGAACCGAGGTTCGAAACGAACACGTACTTTCCTGTTTTGTCACTTACGATCGAGTGGGCGTTTCGGCCTGTCAGGATGACTTGCATGGCACCGTCCTTAACGAGGCCATCAGCGCCAACCGGCAAAGATGCAATCTTGTTGCCGCCATAGGACGCAAAGAACAAAAGACGACCTGATTTTTCAACCGAAATATAGGGCATGCTATCGGGAAGCGCGGCCGCAGCTTTTTCTGTCAAGTCACCCGTTGAGGGGTCGATTTCGTAAGAAAGCACACGGTACGGCTGCGAACGAACAACAGCGTAAAGATGCTTGCCGTCGGGACTTACTGTCATTGGCATAACAGAAGCGCCGGCCTTGACATTCGCGTCTGGCGTCAGGGCACCTGTTTCCTCGTTCATGCTGTAGGTATTGATCTGACCATCGGTTGCCGCAGACACGTAAACCATTGTTTTCGCAGACGATGTCGACGTCGTCGTAAACATAGCACCTGAGAAAGTCAGGCAGGCTGCAGCTATCAGCATAACTTTTTGCATTTGCATCACTCCTCTATTTTTCGAATGCTCCGCCGACGACGAAATACCGCCGGGATAACGGACGACTGGCGCATCCAGTTCGCGCACCAAATCGATAACGTCCTGCCGCATGCCGTTACCATTTGCGGTCGGATGCACGGGCTCATAGATGCCCGTGTAGATGGCGCGACCTAGATGTTCAATGAACGCCCCATAAAGACGGCCATGGACGGTGCCAAGCGCATAGGCGTTATGCACTGTTCCTGTCGCGCGCATGCTTTGCTCCGTATTTCGGATGGGCTGTGACGAAGCTGGAGTGTCTCGTCTCTATTGGGGGCCGTCCTTCAGCATGTTCTGGAACGCGTGGTAACTCTCCTTGGGCAATCGATCCAAGGTCGCGGAGTCCATGCCTACAATACCGAATTTGGGCTCATAGCCTTCAGCCCATTCAAAATTGTCGATCAAGGTCCATGCGATGTGGCCACGTACGTCTGCACCTTGAGCCTGCGCATCGCGGATGGCGCCAAAATGCCTGTCGAAGAACGCAATGCGTTTGCTCTCGTTGTTTTCCGACATGCCGTTCTCGGTCACATAAATCGGCAGACCCGGATAATCATTTGATGCACGCACGAGAAACTCGGTCAGCGCCTGCGGGTAAACTTCCCAACCGACATTGCTCTTTTCCAAGTCGCCACGGGACTGCGTGAATGGGAAAACCGGCACGCGATCATCGTGTTTGTAGAGCGAGCGTGTGTAATAATTTATGCCTATCCAATCGATTGTCGGACACATTGCTTTCATGTCGTCTTGCCACTTGGCAGGAAGATAGGGCTCAAGAATATTCGTAACACGTTCGGGGTAGGTCCCCTTCACAGCACCATCAAGGAAGAAGCGATTAAAAATGTCGTCTCCCAAAGCGGCCGCTTCGATGTCTTGAGGGCTTTGGCTGAAGGGCTCGGCCTTCTCCATATTGACGACGATTCCTAGCTTGTCCTTGATGCCCTCTTCACGCATTGCGGTGATGCCAAGGCCGTGAGCGAGCAAAACATGGTGCATCGCTCTGGCGGTCGCCCGCACGTCGCGATAGCCTGGCGCATGAATGCCAAGAAAATGGCTTAAAACAGTGATGCACCACGGTTCATTGAACGTCGCGATACTCTCCAGCCTGTCGCCGAAATGGCGGCTGACCTGCCCGGCATAGTCGGCAAAAGCCTTGGTTGTATCGCGGTTCATCCATCCACCGCGATCCTGCAATGCGCTGGGTAAATCCCAGTGGTACAGCGTAGCGAATGGCTTGATTCCGCGTTCCAGCATGCCATCGATCAGGCGATCATAAAAATCGAACCCCGCGCGGTTGAGCACACCCGCTCCTTCGGGAAAGAGACGAGACCAGGCGAAGGAGAAACGATAGGCATCAAATCCGCCATCACGAATTAAGTCGAGATCCTCTGCCCAACGATTATAGTGGTCGCAAGCGATCGTTCCGTTATCTGCGTGTTTAACATTTCCGGGTGTTGCAGAAAATGTATCCCAGATCGAAGAGCCGCGTCCGTCTGTCTGTCCGCCCTCAATCTGATGGGCAGCCATTGCTACTCCAAAAACAAAGTCTGGTCCAAAATCGGCACGTTTGTGTGAGAACATTGCGTCATTCCTGAAGGCCAGGTGCGGCCGGTTCTATGTTGATTGTCACGCTCGGAGCACGCCATACACAGCGCTCCAAGCGATTTCTTCCCACACAGGGTTATGGGTGCGAGATTCAGCTCGACTTAGGCCCCGTAGGCATCGAGCGCTTGAAGCAGAGCCGCAGTGTAACCATAGCAATAAGCAAAGGCGACACCTTGTGGATCACGACCAGAGATGGTGGGTACGTGGTCCGGCATGATCATGTATTTGTAACCCACCTCACGATAGACCTTCAGCGACCGGGCCATATCCATGTCGCCTTCATCGGGAAAGGTTTCCATGAACGACAGCTTCTTGCCGCGAATGTTGCGGAAATGAAGATTAAAAATTTTGTTCCGGTTGCCGAACCAGCGAATGACGTCATCGATCTCTTCACGGGGATTTTTGAGCATTTCACCAACCGTTCCCTGGCAGAAATTCAGTCCGTGATAGGCGCTTTCTCGCATCGTGACGAATTTCTTCAGCCCGTCCACGGTTCCCAGGACCCGGGTTACGCCCTTATAACCCGGTGGCGTGTAGGGATCATGCGGATGGCAGGCTAGGCGAACCCGGCTCGCTTCCGCGACAGGCACGACCCGCTCTAAGAAATAGTCAATCCGTTCCCAGTTTTCATCTTCCGAAAGAACGCCAGCTTGGCCGGGCGCCGCGTTCTGGTCTGTTTTGTCCCATCGGAAGGACGCATTCTTAGAGCCGCCTCTTCCCAACTCATCGGGGGTGCGGGGAATTCCAATAAGGTTGAGATTGTACTTGGCTGCGGGAATACCCGCTTCGGAAAGGTTTTCAATAAGTTTGCAGATCGCATCGATCTGTCTATCGCGGTTTGGACCAGCCAGCAAAATATCTGGATATGTAGCGGTTTCGATTGGGCTTGAAGGCAACGGAAGCTGGATCATATCCAGCGTCAGACCAAAGCTTTCTACTTTTTCGCGCAAACGTTTAAGATCGTCGAGACCCCAACTGTCCAATGGGCCGTCTGGGTCCGCGCAGATGTGATTAACTCCAAGCTGCGACCAAATCCGATAATCATCATCATCGCGGGCAGCAAGCTGCGTCCCAACATACATGTCATTCCTCCTAGTTAGCCTAAAGAGATAATACCTCTTTTATCGGTTGTCGAGGTTCAAAAATTTTGAGTGTCCGGAATTTCCCCCAAAGGAGGTCTCGCCTTATTGCTGCAATCAGACGCGGGCTTCAGCACGGTGTTGATGATCATTTAGGACATGCCCGCCTTGTCATTGAAAATGCAACTGATTTGTTAAATCACTAATGTTACCTTGGGTTTATAAAGAGATATTAAATTTTCTCTTCGATTGTATCGTTTTTTAAGGGAGCTCACATTTGACGTCTCGCAAAGCGTTAAGTCGGTGCCGAATACATTCAAACGCGACTTGCGCGCCGCGCAATATTGGGGTTCACTTCGGGTTGAAGATGCGGTTCGTAACTTTAGACATCATACCAGATGCAGTTACAGCTCATAAATGTAATGCAATCATCGTATGACCTGTCCTACGTTGATATGGTTTATCTTGGAGGAGAAACCCATGAATGTAGTTTGTTCAAATCGAGTTTTTGCAGCAGCGTTTTTAGTCGCGCTTGCCAGTTCCACGGCGGCCGTTGCAGCAACCCCAAACGATCAGTTGGTTATCGGTACCTCACTGGCGCAAGTGCTCTCACTTGACCCGCAGCAAGGCACCGAAGTGAAGACACAGGAAATATTGGCAAACACCTACGACCGGCTCGTCTTTGCCGATCAAACTGACGGCAACAAAATCAAACCGCAACTTGCGGAAAGCTGGCAGGTTGACGACAAGGGCATCACCTTCAAACTGAAAGAAGCAAAATTCTCCTCGGGGAATCCGGTAACATCCAAGGACGTCCTGTTTTCCATTGTCCGGCTTTTGAAACTCGATCAGTCTGCAGCAACCAACTACAAGACGGCTGGTTATACCGCCGCCAACATAGAAAGCCTTGTTTCGGCTCCCGACGAAAAGACGTTCCGGATCGAACTGACCGACAAAGTTATCCCTGAAGCGCTCCTCTATAGGCTCGCAATGGGTGTATCGTCGGTCGTTGACAGCGTGGAAGTCGAAAAGCACGTCACCAACAACGATTATGGCAATGAGTGGCTACGTACCAAGACCGCAGGCTCGGGTCCTTACGTCCTTCGTCGCTGGACGCCCAATGATATCGTTCTTCTCGAAGCAAATGACGATTATCGTGACGGCAAACCGACCATGCGTCGTATCATCATGCGCCACGTTCCCGAAAGCCAGGCAGCCCGTTTGATGCTCGAGCGTGGTGATATCGATATCGCGAGCGCCCTGACCGCAGCGGATGTCAGGACGTTCGAAACCAACGCCAGCTTTGTCATCGATAAGGTCAAGACGGGTGGCTACTACGTTCTTGCGATGAATGCAGGCACAGAGCCTTTTTCCAAGCCAGGGGTGCGTGAAGCAATTGCCTACGGCATCGATTACAAAGGCATAGCGGAGACAATTCTGGGGTCTTACGGCCGCGTCCGCAACGTCCCAGTGCCAGAGGATTGGACAGGTGCGATAGCAAACCCCGACTGGTCTTTCCAGCCCGAGAAAGCCAAGAAGCTTATGGCGGACGCCGGATATCCAGATGGCTTCACAGTCACACTCAAAACCATTTCGCAAACGCCCAGGGTGGACATGGCCACGGCCATTCAGGCCAACCTTGCGGAGATCGGCATCAAGGTCAATATCCAGCAGGGCAACGGCGCCGACATCGTCGCCGCGCACCGCGCGCGCAATTTCGATCTGCTTATCCCCCAAACCGGTTCGTTCATGCCGACTGCACTGGGTTCCCTGGATAACTTTGCGTCTAATCCCAACAACTCCAAAGAAGCCAACAATGCTGGCAACTTTGTTTGGCGCTCTGCCTGGGACATTCCTGAGCTGAATGCGCTACGCGAGCAGGCAAACAGCGAAAGAGACGACGCCAAACGCATAGAGCTCGTGAAACAGATTCAAGAAAAGTTCATCGAACTCAAGCCTGCTGTCTTGCCGATGTTTGAACGGTTCGAGCCTATCGTCTTGAGCAACCGATTAAAGGGTTACAGCGGCCATCCATGGTCTTTGACCCGCATTGAAGGCGTTACGAAATCCGACGCTCCATAATCAGGCCATTGCGCACATGAAAGAGTTTACACTCATAGAGCTTGCTAGACGGATCGGGCATCTGCTTTTGAGCCTGTTCGTTCTGCTTGTCGTCACCTTCGTGATCGGTCGCATCTTGCCGACCGATCCGGTTGGTGCGATCGTTGGTGAACTGGCCGATCCCACGGCCTATCAGGCAATGCGGGAGCGGCTGGGTCTGGATCTACCGCTCTATCATCAGTTCTGGTTGTACATGATCTCCCTTTTTCAAGGAGATCTCGGTACAGCGATCCTGACGGGCAACCCTGTCACTGAAGATCTCAAGAATGCGTTCCCAGCAACATTGGAACTCGCAACTTTGGCGGTTGTCATATCGACGCTGCTAGGTGTTCCGCTAGGTATGACAGCAGCTTTCTTTCGCGATAGCTGGTTCGACAAATTTACGCGGGTCATCTCGCTCGTCGGGCATTCCATTCCAGTTTTCTGGTTCGGCATCGTAGGTTTGGTAATTTTTTATGCAGGCCTTCAATGGGCTGGCAGTCCGGGACGCGTGGATGTCTACCTCGAAGGCCTCGTCGAGCCTAAAACCGGCCTACTTTTGATCGACAGTCTCATGGCTGGCGACACGGAGGTGTTCTGGAACGCCGTTCACCATATCATTCTCCCCGCCTGTATCCTTGCCTACTCGGCTATGGCCTACATCACGCGCATGACCCGCAGCTTCACTCTGGAGCAATTGAACCAGGACTACGTGGTAGCCGCACGCGCCAAGGGAGCATCTAGTCTGCGTATTGTCATGCGCCATCTTCTGCCGAACATCGCCGTGCAGCTCATAACCGTTTTGGCGATTTCCTACGGCGGCTTGCTTGAAGGTGCGGTTGTGACCGAGATCGTGTTTTCATGGCCCGGCATCGGTCAATACATGACCAACGCCCTGATGAACGGCGACATGAACGCCGTTCTGGCAGGCACGCTGATCATTGGATTGATCTTCATGATGCTGAATTTCCTTTCCGATCTAGCATATCTCGTTTTCGATCCCCGCACGAGAGAGGCCACGACATGAATACTAGTCAAATTCTGGCGGCACGGCCCCAAGCATCGGGTGCTCTTGGCCGGACCACTAGCAGCTTAAAGAGCTTTTTCAAAAAACTGGCAGATGAACCGCTGGGCATGTTCGGTTTTGCCGTTCTGCTCTTGCTGGTCATCGTCGCCATTCTTGCCCCGTGGATTGCGCCTTACAGTGCCACCGGCCAAAACCTGTCGCAGGCTCTGCAACCACCGAGCCTCGCCCATTGGGCAGGAACAGATGAGTTCGGACGCGATATTCTTTCTCGCCTGATCTATGGTACACGCATTACAATCCAGACGGTCCTCGCCGTTTCGCTGATCGTCGGCCCTATCGGCCTTTTGATTGGCATTGTGGCAGGCTTTGTGGGGGGGCGAACCGATGCATTCTTGATGAGAGCAACGGACATCGTCCTCAGTTTTCCGTCATTGATCCTCGCACTCGCCTTCGCTGCGGCCCTCGGCGCTGGCCTCAACACCGCCATTATCGCCATTTCTTTAACGGGATGGCCGCCCATTGCGCGATTGGCTCGCGCGGAAACACTGATTGTACGCAACACGGATTATGTGGCTGCTGCCAGACTTTATGGGGCGTCGGGGACCAGATTACTACTGCTCTACATCGCACCGATGTGCATTCCCTCTGTTGTCGTGCGGCTAACTCTCAGCATGGCGGGCGTCATTCTAACGGCGGCAGCGCTTGGTTTCCTTGGTTTGGGAGCACAACCACCGGAACCCGAGTGGGGTGCGATGATCTCCAACGGACGCAAATTTATGCTCGATAACTGGTGGGTTGCCGTTATGCCAGGCATCGCCATTCTCGTCACCAGCCTAGCGTTCAACCTTGTTGGAGATACGCTTCGCGATATTTTGGATCCACGCCATGCCCGATAGTCAAACCATTCTCAAGGTCAGGGATTTATCGGTCCGTTTCGGGCGGGCAGAAGTTCCGGCCGTGCGAAATGTGAGCTTTGATCTCGGCGCAGAACGGGTCGGCATTGTTGGTGAATCTGGCTCCGGTAAATCTACGCTCGGGCGCGCAATCATGCGGCTTTTGCCGCCCTCTGCCCGAGTAGAGGCCACAACGCTCGATTTCGAAGCGGTGCCACTCCTCAGCCGCAGTGAAAAAGCGATGCGCGGTCTTCGTGGCAACCGTATGGCATTGATTATGCAGGACCCGCGTTACTCCCTCAATCCCGTACTTAAGGTCGGCAAACAAGTGGCAGAGGCTGCCCTTCTGCACCAGAAGATTGGCAAGAAACGCGCTTTTGAACTTGCCGCTGAAATGCTCGGAAAAGTCCGTATCGCAGATGTTGAACGCACTATGGAGCTGTACCCGCACCAGATTTCCGGTGGTATGGGTCAACGGGTCATGATTGCAATGATGCTGCTGGCCAAGCCGCGTCTTGTCATCGCCGATGAGCCAACATCGGCGTTGGATGTCAGCGTTAGAGGCGATGTCTTAAGGCTTCTCGACGAACTGGTGCGGGAAAATAATTCGGCACTTCTGCTCATCAGCCACGACATTCGTATGGTCGCATCCTTTTGCGAAAAAATTCTCGTCATGTATCAGGGACAGGTTATCGAAACGCTGAGCAGCATTGAAGAAGCGAAGCATCCCTACACGCGTGGGCTGATTGCCGCCATGCCAGATCCCAAACATCCTGTTTCCCGTTTACAAGTTCTGGATCGCCAAGCCATAAATGCAGCAGGGAGCCTGTCATGATTGAGGTCAAGGACCTGTCGGTGTCTTTTGCTCAGGGCAACGCTCGCAAGCAAGTTGTTAAATCGGTGTCCTTCTCCGTAAAGAAGGGCGAGACATTGGGCATCGTTGGAGAATCGGGTTGCGGAAAATCCACTGTACTTCGCTCTTTAGCGGGGTTGGACCGTCACTGGCAGGGAACGATCTCCCTTGCGGGAACGCCAGTTGATCGGGAACGTAGCAAGGAACAATTACTGCTGGCACAGATGGTTTTCCAAGACCCCTACGGCTCCATTCATCCGCGTCACCGGATTGAAAGAGTTTTGGCAGAACCCATTCGCGCCATGAAGAAGGGCGCTGGCTGGGACAGAGTTGCCGGTGCATTGGAGCAGGTTGGCCTGCCAACCAGCTTCTCAGAGCGCTTTCCACATCAGCTTTCTGGAGGGCAGCGCCAGCGTGTCGCGATTGCCAGGGCTTTGATGTTGGAACCTGCGATTTTGCTTTTGGATGAGCCGACGTCCGCGCTTGATGTTTCAGTACAGGCAGAAGTTCTCAATCTTCTGTGCGACTTGAGGGATCAGCGAACATTGACCTACGTGCTCGTCAGCCACGATCTTTCCGTGATCGCCCACATGTGCGACCGCGTGCTGGTGATGAAGGATGGTGCTTTCGTGGATGAATTGACGAAAGAGGACCTCCAACGTGGCGTAACACATAACGATTATTCGCAGATGCTCTTTGAAGAGTCCGTCAATGGATTGAGCGGGAAATATGCTGTCGCCCAGGGGCCTAGTGACTCTTGAGCGGCCACTGCTCCGTATTTAAGTTGCTGTGATGCCCTGCCGGACAGCTTTTGAAGGTAAGATCTATCGAGCGCTGACGCGGCCTATAATCAGACAACCTTCTATGAAGCTTGGCGTGTCATCATCCAACGCGATAGCATCTATAATCCGTATACGGGTCGCAGAGCGATCAGTGGCTTGCTGCCGCACGGACCTCATAATGTTCGGGACGTGTTGGCAACGCACATTCTGAAACTCACCGGCTCATATGAACAGGCGAGCTACGCCATCCAGGATACGCCGGAAATGGTTCAGCAACACGACGGACGCTTCCTTCCTCGACCGGCGGCAAGATGCGGCTCGGTGGTATCACGCGAGCCGGCGATGAAGCTCTTCGAGCCATCCTGGTGAATGGAGCAACCGCTGTCATTCATCACGCGCGGCGATCTGGCAAGGCTTCTCGATGGTTGGTGGAACTGGTCAAGCGCAAGCCGCCTAAACTGGCAGCTGTCGCAGTCGCCAACAAGATGGCGCGCATAGCTTGGAAACTCATAGTCTCTGGAGATACGTACAGCGCGCAATCTGGGCCGACTTTGAAGGGATGCGCCACATGAAGATTGGGGAGCAAGAGCCCAGGATATCCTGATTGTCATCACGTGTTGCTGATACAACAACTTGCAAGATGATAGCAAGTGGTGTGATCGATCGATCCGGGACACAGGATACACCGGGAATCCCATTGGCCCATCGAGGCCGCCTTGATGTTTGGGACCTGTGTTGCGGAAACATCTTGGCCAGCGTTCATGTGCGAACGCAAAAACAGGCCGGACATATGGACGCAAGCGATTAGATCAAATCATCTCAAAATATGTTGCGAACCGGGGGCCGTCCACATATGGGATAGGAACTGGTGGCGAAATTACTCGTCACCGCACGATGACCAAGAATTTTAGAACGGTAGTAAATGGCCTATTTCACAGGCGATTGAAATGGTCGACAAATCTTAGTTGAAATAGAAGGCGTAGGAAGCGAAGTTTCCTTCAAAGATCGAGGTGATCTGCCTCCATTGACCGTTGCTCATAGTGGGTCCGTCCCGAAGATAAGGTACTGCGGCAGGTCCGGTTATCCAAAGTATTAGATCGAAAGGTCGTGGATCGTCGAAAACTCTGGCAAGGTTGATACCCTTGTCAAAACGCCAATGCGGAACGAGGATGTTGCCGTCGAGAGCGGCTTCAAACTGCGAGAGTAAGGAGAGCCAAGCCTGAATGCGCTGTGGTGTGACCTCAAATGATGGGAGCACACCACTTTTTTGTTTTGGTCCTGGAAGCCATTCGTGGTCGTCGTCCGTTTCCTGTTCGATTAATGCCCATGTCTCTCGATTGAGCGAGATAACCATTTTCAGATGCTCGCGCACTTCGCTCCACATCGCCTTATCGACAACTGGCCAACGAATTGTGTGAATGAGCGTCACGAAGTCAGCGATATCGTCGGCCTGCGCCTTGTTGACGCCGAACATCGTGACTTCTTCACCGCTTGTGCCATTGGCATCCGCCATGGTGGAAACGGCCTTCGGGAAAACGACGCTGAAACTACTATTCCAGCTTTCGGAAAAATCATGCGACAGCCATGCCTTGGTGACGGCCATCATGATATTGCAATAGCCCTGCATCCATTTGGCGTCGGCAGTGTCAAATCCCACAATGAACGGCTTGGCTTTGCCGTTCTCATCCAGTTCGGCGATCGCCAGACCTAAATGATCTTCCGGTCCGATTACTCCGTCACCGTTCCAGTCAAAACGGGCCACCGAAAGATCGACCTTCAGTTTTGCCGACTTATCGCCCACGGCGGCAAGCGCCTTGTCGGCGGAATCAAGGTCGGCAATGAATGAAGCGAGAATGCCACGAAACTGTTCGTAAGTTATGGGCTCGGGATCGGGGTTTCTTATAACTTCGCTGATGCCACGGCCAAAAAACAGTTCATAACCGTCTGACTTCGACCCAAAGCCATGGCGATAAAGCGATTGCGATAACTTTTCAAAAGCACGCGCAGAACGCACAAGCCCCAGGCCCAACTGCGCGTCCGCATTGTTGGTGGCCTTTACGGTCAGACCCAGCAATTTCTCGTCGGTGTTGTCGATGCGGCCACCGCCGAGATACGATTGGAAGAGTTCTGTCGCTGCATTATCTGCTCGCGCGACGCTGGAAAGCGAAAGGCAGACAAAGCCAACCGCCACCATCAGGAGATTACAGTTTCTCACACAAAGTCCCCATTGTCAGTGCAACTGACAGTTATTGGTAGGCTTGTAGTGCTCGAAAATCAGCTACATACGCTCGAACAGATTGGTTATCCCCACGAAGATGATGCACCCGCGCCGCTTTCCATGAAATTGATGTATCTCCCACGGCGGCTTTCTATAAGCGAGCGACGCTCTCACTATTGATAGGAAGACGACCTTAGACACCGCTATTTCAAAACTGCCACAGTTGAAGTGGTCTGAACGGGCGAACCCTGATTGTCATTCGCCCCAGGTCAAAGCCGCAGCGCCGATGACTTTGGAGGCTGAAAGGGTAGCGCAAAAAGCGCACCCCTTCACCCGCTCGCGTCTAGCCCAGTCAGTCTTAACAGCAATCAGGGGATCGGCTCAAACTTCAACTCGCTCAACGGCACAACCTTATCGTTCCGGACGATCTTGTATTCGGTATCCGGACCGAGCCACTTGTTCCAAATCTCGCCGAGTTCGCCGGATGTGTCCAGCGTGCGCAGCACTTCATTAATCTTCGCAGTCAGAGCTGGCTGATCCTTTGCCATGCCGATACCGATTGGCTGAAACAGCATAGGATCCTGGATCATCCGCATCTTCTTGCCCTTGGTCTGCGACTCGTTGACGAACTTGGTCGTTGTCATCGTGTTTGCGACCATGCCGCGGGCCTTGCCCTGCTGCACTGCTAGGTAAGCAGACGCGGTGTCTTGGAATGTAAGCGGGTCAGACTTGTTGAGTTTGATCGACATTTCGGACGTCGAGCCCTTGGTCGAAGCAATGCGCTGGCCCGCAAAATCTGCTTTTGTTTTGCCTGGATCCTCGTCTGGAACGATCAGCATTTCCTTGGCGAGATAGTATGGATCGCTAAACTGGATTTGCTCGGCGCGGCTGAGCGTGTAGGCAAGATTGGCGACCGTGATATCCACGCGGCCGAGCTTGACTTCCGGCACGCGGGCTTCGACGGACACCGGTTTGACTTCGGCCTTGACGCCAAGCTTGTCTGCGATCGCCTTGCAGAGATCGACGTCGAAACCGGCCATTTCACGGGTCTTCGCATCTGGCGATGCAAATGGAGGCACGTCGGCAAAGGTTGCGCAACGCAGCGTCTTATTGGTCATAATATCGCTAAGCTGGTCGGCATGTGCCGGAGCGGAAAAGGCCGCTGCCGAGAGGGCAAAGCCGAGTGTAATGCACTTCATGTTCATGCTGTTCTCCTTTGTTTATTGTTTTAGTTCTAGTGCCGCAGGTCTGCGAGAAAACGCTGTGCCCTTGGATGTTTTGGACTTTTGAAGAAGTCTTCTGGCGTCGCCATTTCCAGAATCTGGCCAGCGTCGATGAACCAGATCCGGTCGGCAACATCGCGCGCAAAACCCATTTCGTGGGTCACGCACAACATCGTCATGCCATCAGCGGCGAGGCTCTTCATCACCGATAACACTTCGCCGACCATCTCCGGGTCCAGAGCACTGGTCGGTTCATCGAACAGCATCACCGGTGGCTCCATGGCAAGCGCACGGGCAATGGCGACGCGCTGCTGCTGCCCACCGGACAATTGGCCAGGATAGGCGTTTGCCTTGTCGACAAGACCAACTCGGTCAAGAAGGAGTAGCGCCTTGTCGTGGGCAACACTCGGCGTTACGCCCTTGACGCGGATAGGTGACATCGAAACGTTATCGACTACCGACAAATGTGGAAACAGGTTGAAGCTCTGGAAGACGAAGCCGATACGGCTGCGCAGCCGGTTGAGTTCGCTTGTCTTCATCGGCGCATGAATATTTTGCCCATCAAACGAGATCGAGCCGCTGTTTATTTCTTCCAAACGGTTGATGGTGCGAATCAGCGTCGACTTTCCAGAACCTGAGGGACCGCAGATGACCACTACTTCACCGCGCCCCACGTCCGCATCGATCTCTTTGAGCACCTCATAATCGCCATATCGTTTGGACACCTTGGATATCCGGATTGCGTTATTATCCTGCGATAATGCTAGGCTTGTCATAGCTGCTCCGATGCAATTTTGGCAGGCGCGGTCACCGCATCAATGGCGCGACCTCCGCCGAGACCAGCGCGTCTGCGGGTGATCTGGCGCTCAAGACGATTGGCGACGAAAGTGATACTCCAGCAAATCGCGTAGTAGATGATCGCCAGAATGAGGAAGACCTGGAAGGGTTGGGTCAGCAGTTGATTGTTGACCTGACTTGCCGCGAATGTGAGATCTGGGACATTGATCACATAGCCGAGTGTGGTGTCCTTTATGGTCGAAACGAAAGTCGAAAGGATACTCGGAATCATGTTGTAGAGTGCCTGCGGAAGAATGATGAAGCGCATCGCCCCGAG
This sequence comes from Agrobacterium sp. DSM 25558, assembly GCF_900100825.1. NCBI lineage: Bacteria > Pseudomonadati > Pseudomonadota > Alphaproteobacteria > Hyphomicrobiales > Rhizobiaceae > Agrobacterium > Agrobacterium sp. DSM 25558. The sequence continues at coordinate 81,454 of NZ_FMUD01000016.1, forward strand.
ATAGCTGTGACCGAGCGCCTTGGCAGCATCCATCTGGCCATGGCCCAGCGAGACGATGCCTGCCCTCACGACTTCGCTCAGGAAGGCACCCTGATAGACGACCAGCGTGGTCAGCATTGTGATGAAGCTTGGCACATCCGCGCCGGTCAGCAACGGAACCAGGAAGTAACTCCACAGGATCAGCATCAGCAACGGCACCCCGCGCGTTACATAGACGAGCACAGTCACTGGCCAGCGTAGAAGTCGCCATTTGGAAAGCCGAGCCAGCGCCATCACAATGCTGATCGGAAAGGCCAGTGTGATGCTGAGCGCCGAGAGGATCAGTGTGTTGGCAAGACCGCCGAGCGGACCGTTGGGATACTGGCCAATCAGCAGCAGCAGCCAGTAATCATGGAAGATCGTGATCATGTCGTTAATCATGCCCGCGCCCTCCGGGCTGGGTCTGCGCGCATAGAGATGAAGGCACCCGCCCCCATGATGAGAAGCGAGAAGAATAGGTAAAGGACAGTGCCGATCAGATAGACCTCGAAAGTACGGAAACTGAGATTTTCGATTTCCTTGACCGCATGTGTCAGCTCAGAAGCGCCGATGACGATGCCGAGACTGCTGTTCTTGAACAGCGAGACACTATGATTGATCAGCGGCGGTAGCGCGTTTCGAATACCCTGCGGCATCATCACGAAACGCATCGCCGAAAGATATCCATGGCCGAGCGCTCTTGCCGCTTCCATCTGTCCGGAACTGACCGAACGAAGACCGGATCGCAGGTCCTCGCTGAAATAGGCAGCTTGACAAAGGCCGAGACCGATGACGGCAAAGATTATCTCGGCGTTGTGGCTTGCAAGCCAGTAAGTCAGCCAATCCGGCATTAGGGTGAAGATTCCGAAATACCAGAGCATCAGTTGAACGAGTGTCGGCACGTTGCGATGATAGGACACATAGCCAGCAACGAATGCATTGCCGAAACGACCAGGTGAGAAGCGCAAGGCGAGCAGCAGGACTGCCAGCGTCATTGCCAGCAGCCATGAACCGATGGCAATCACGAAGGTCATTTCGATGCCGTGGATGAGCATCGAGATAAACTCGGGATTGGTCAGGATCGCTGAGACGTCGAACCCGCTCACGGCTTCAACACCGCGGGTTTGGCTCGGGGCTTCTCCGGCCGCGCTGTCTGTAGGCCGCCCATGACCTGAAGCGTTGGAGTAATTTCCATATGACCAATGTTCACCGCAACAGGCGCGCCGATAGCATAAGCTATCGCATCGGCGATGTCGGATGCCTCGGGCAGCTCGAAACCGTCGATGAAACGTTCGCGTATCGATGGATCATCGCCGTGTACATGTGCAAAAATATCGGTTGCGACGCGGCCCGGACAAATCTCTGTCACCCGTACGCGCTTGCCGAAAGCATCCACGCGCAACTGGTTGGAGAGCATGCTGACCGCTGCCTTTGTCGCGTGATAAGAAGAATTTCCACCGAAATTGTAAGCACCTGCAATGGAAGAAATATTGATCACATGACCATTGTCACGGGCCACCATACCCGGCACGACCATGCGGCACAGATGCAGGACAGCCCGCAGGTTGACGTCGATGATAAGGTCGATGTCACCTTCCTCAGCCTCAAGAAACTTCTTTGGGCGATCGACGCCAGCATTGTTAACGAGAATGTCGAACTCGATCCGACTCGTCAATTCTGTGAGCGCAGCACGGTTGGTGACATCGATTGCATGTGGAATGCAACCCGTTTTTGCCGCCAGCGCCTGCAACGGTCCCGCGCTACGCGCCAGGGCATGAACCTCGATGTTCTCCCGGCGCAACCGCTCGACGACGGCGGCCCCAATTCCGGACGACGCTCCGGTGACCAATGCGGTCCTGTAGTCGGAAAATGACATTCTTTTTCCCCCGTCTGTTTCAAGCACATTAGTGGAACTTTTGAACCCTGAATAAGACCGATTATCTTTGGAGCAATAAGCAAGCCTTATGGTGTTGAAAAAGTGTGCAGATGCGCCCAGTCGAGACTGCCATTTTGTACAGCAGCGATGCTCTTAATAGAGTTAAGCGACTGAAATATAATGATCTTGTCTTTGCAAAACTGGAACAAGCCTATATGATAGGCGAAAACATTATAGGACTGGAATGCGACGAGATGGACATCAGACGGCTTAAATCCTTTATCGTCATCGTTGACACCGGCAGCATCACCCGCGCCGCTGATATTCTGCACGTCGCGCAGCCTGCTCTGAGCCAGCAGATCGCAGCACTCGAAGAGCATTTCGGCCAGAAACTTCTGCTGCGGAGCCAGCAGGGTGTCAGCATGACCGACGCCGGGCATGCCGTTTATCGCCACGCCCAGATCATGCTACGGCAGATGGACCAAGCGATGGCAGACGCTTCGGCCGCGGGCAATTCGCTTGCCGGTCGTGTCTCGGTCGGCCTCGTGCCCTTCAGCAGCGCGGCGACACTTTCGGTGGAACTGCTGGCGGAAACCCGCAAGCGTCATCCCGGCATTCTTTTGCATCTGACCGAAAGTGTTGGCCAGACCTACAGCCAGATGATCATGACAGGGCGGCTGGAAATGGCGCTGATCCACGGAACAGGGCCGATCAAGGGCGTCAAGTTCGAACCGATCTTGAGTGAAGAGTTTTTTCTTGTAGCTCATCCGAATTTCGCGATTGAGGCAGACGACAAGCCGGTCAATGTAACCGCACTGGATGGCCTGCCGCTTTTGATGCCACCGGCCTACAATTTCGTCAGACGTGCGGTCGATACCGCATTCACACGCAGCCGTGTCAACCTTAAGGTGGTTGGAGAAGTGGAAATTGTCCGGACGTTGACGCGGGCCGTCAGTGCCGGGCTTGGTGCAACGATCATGCCGCGGGCTATTGCCGACCGGATTCTGACGGAATCCAGCGAGCCGCTGATCTGCCGCATGGTCTCGCCCCGCATCGACGAGACGCTGTCGCTGTGTGTCGCCGATGGGGTCTCAATGTCGGAACCTGCCGCAGCCGTTCGTGACATTCTAATCGAGCTGACCGCGAGACTTAAGACGCCGCGCGGCCAATAGCAATATTAGCGTAGTTCGGAGCAGAACTGGCTGATACGGGCGCACGCCTCGGTCAGTTTTTCCATGCTGGTGGCATAGGAAATTCGGAAGAACGGGCTCATGCCATATGCTGCTCCCTGGACTGTCGCGACGTGATGTTCGTTGACGAGAGCCATAACAAAATCAGTGTCGGTCTCGATCTTGTGGCCGGCCTTCGACCTTTTGCCGATAAGGCCCGACATGTTCGGGAAAATGTAGAAGGCACCTTCCGGCTTATGGCAACGCAGACCGTTAATCTTCGCCAGCTCGGACAGCACGAAGTCGCGGCGCTGCTTATAGATCGAAGCGCGTTCCTTTAGCAGATCCTGCGGCCCGTCGAGCACGGCGACCGCCGCCGCCTGCACCACAGTTGAAGTGCCGCCACCGTTCTGGCCGTTGACATTGCTGATCGCTGAAATCAAATCCTTCGGGCCGCCGCAAAAGCCAAGACGCCAACCGGTCATGGCATAGGCTTTCGAGGCACCATTCATCGTTAGAACGCGGTCATAAAGACGCGGCTCGACTTCCGCGATCGTGCAGAATTCGAAGTCGTCGTAGATCAGGTGTTCGTAAATGTCGTCAGTCATGATCCAGACGTGGGGGTGACGCAGCATGACCTCGGCGATCGCCTTCATGTCTTCACGCGAGCATGCCGCGCCGGTCGGATTGTTCGGAAAATTGAGGAAAAGCCATTTGGTGCGAGGTGTGATCGCTGCCTCGAGATCTTCGGCGCGCAGCTTGAACCCATTCTGTTGGGGGCAGGCGACAGGCACCGGAGTACCACCGGCGAATTTGACGATATCCGCGTAACTGATCCACGACGGTGTCGGGATCACCACTTCGTCGCCCGGATTACAGGTCGCCAACATCGCGTTGAAGATCACCTGCTTGCCGCCGCCTGAAACGATGATCTGGCTCGGGTCATAGTCGAGATTGTTGTCACGCTTGAACTTGCGCGAGATCGCGGCCTTCAGGGCCGGAGTGCCATCCATCGAAGGATATTTGGTGTCCCCGGCCAGCGCCGCGGCGTGTGCGGCGTTGACCGCATTCGATGGCGTCGCGAAATCGGGCTCACCGGCCGAAAGGCTAATGACATTGATACCCTGCTCGGCAAGGTCGCGGGCCCTCTGGGTCATCGCGGCGGACGCGGAGATGGAGACATTCTTGAGACGATCGGCGATTGCTGGCATCGGAGTTGGCTTTCGGTAATGTTGGACAGAAGGGTGGGTACGCAAACCTACGCGACAATCTCGGACGCCGGAGCGAGTACTGCGCCCGTGGCTTCGATCTCGCTGCGAACGATCCGCGCAAGATCGAGGGAGCCAGGTGTATCACTGTGGACGAGAATGGAGCGGGCCGGCATGGCAAGCGTGGTGCCATCGATGGTGGTTACAGTCCCGTTTTTCAGGAACTGCCGAACGCGGGCGCGCAAAGCATCTTCCTGTTTGATAACGGCACCCGGCAGGCCGCGCGGCACAAGCTTGCCGTCCTCGGTGTAGGCGCGGTCGGCAAGAAAAAGGAGTAGCGACTTTAATCCCGCTCGGGTTGCTGCATCAGCGATGATGCTACCCGGCATCGCAAAGACGATCAGATTGGCATCGATGGTGCGGATCGCATCCATCATCAAATCGGCAAGAACAGGGTCGCGGTTGACTATGTTGCCCATCGCTGCATGGAAGCTGATATGCGCCACCCGAACCTGCTCACCCTTTGCCACCGCTATCAGCGCACCCAGTTGATAGAGCATTTGCTGGCGCAGTTCGTCGTTGGAGAAGGGTATGTCCCGTCGGCCAAAACCCTGCCTGTCAGGCAGGCCGGGATGGGCACCGATGCCGACGCCGCTGGCCTTCGCGAGCCGCACCATACGCGCCATCGTATCAGGGTCACCGGCATGGAAACCGCAGGCGATATTCGCCGAGGAAACAACTTTCATCAGCGCTTCGTCGTCACACAAGCTGTAGGGACCAAAGCCCTCGCCCATGTCTGAATTCAGGTCGATCTTCATGGCTCTCTCCCCAAGGTCAGCGTCCGGCAATAGTCTTCAAGGCACGCCCAACCATTTGCGCGGAGCTGGATATGTCTTCGAGATAGGTGGCAATTGCCTGGTCCAGCGCGCGGGCCTGGGCATGGCTGGAGCGCACGAAACGCAACCGACTGCCACTGCGCGCCTGACCAAGCCGCCACAGATCGGCCTCAACGATACCTGCAATCTTTGGATAGCCGCCAGCGGTATTGGCATCGCTCATCTGGATGATCGGCTCACCCGCGGGAGGCACCTGTACGACACCGGCAACAATGCCATGAGAGCGCATTTCAATCGCCGCCACTGGCCGGATGGGCTCGCCGGAAAGCCTGTAACCGGTGCGGTCGCTTTGCGATGAAATCTTCCAGCTCTGGTTCCAGAACCGCTCCGCATCAACCCCGAACAGATCGTGTTCACCAGCGAGCAAGGCCCTGATGAGCAAAGTGCCATCGTTTTGAACAGGAAAAAGCGTTTCCATTTCGAGCATCGGTGGAACGACACCGAACCCTTCGTCAGCAAGTCCGGAGATTGAGGCTTTACCGAGAGGGAGCAGATCACCTTTCTTCAGGGAGCGTCCCTCCATGCCGCCGAATGCGCCACGCAAGGACGTGCTGCGAGACCCCATGACGGGTGCAACGTCCACCCCGCCGCCGAAAGCGACATAGGCACGGGCAGAGCCGACAGCCGGTGTTATTTCTAGAACCTGCCCTGCATCTGCAGTTTTCATCCACCACGGCGGCATGGCAATACCATCGAGTTTAGCACTGCCGCCGCCCGTGACGGCAACGGCCGTTTTTGTGCCAAAACGCATCCGAAACGGAAATGTCTGCAACTCAACTGCCGCATCACCCGCTTGATTGCCGACCATAAGGTTTGCGACCTTCAGTGCCAGCGGGTCCATCGCACCGCTGACGGTCACGCCGATGTCGCGGTAGCCGGTTCGGCCAAGGTCTTGAATCGTGTTCAGCGGTCCGCTATCGATGATCTCGATCATAGCTCGATCCTTTCCGGGATGAAACGTACGATATCGCCGGGTGCCATGATTGCAGGCACCGATGCACTTGGATCAAACATGGGCAGATCGGCAAAGCCAATCGAATTCCAGCCGTTCGGTCCGGTCAGCACCGCAACGCCGGTCTGCATGCCGCCAATGGTGACGCATCCCTTTGCCATTTTCAGCGATGGCACGGTCTTGCGCGGCATATGGATACGTGGATCAAGTCCGTGCAGATAACCGAAGCCCGGCGCGCTTCCGAGTGCAAACACTGTGTATGTGCCCTCGTGATGAATGCGAACGATCTCTCTGTCGCTCAGTCCAGAAAGCGTGCAGAGTGCGGCAAGGTCGGTGGCGTGTTCGCCGCCGTAAGTCACTGCGATCTCGATCGTTTTGCCGTCGATGTCGATGCTTTCGGCACGCTCCCAGGTATCGCGGAGCCGTGTCATTACCATATCTGGATTTTCGGGTACGGATTTGAATATGGCAAGGAGGTTGGTCATGCCCGGCACGGTCTCGACAATATCGTCCCAGGTAGAAACCTCATGCGTCAGCGCCCAGATGCGACGCTGTGCGGCGAGATCGAATCTTCCGGGCGCTTCAAGCAGAAAGGCCCGGCCACCAATCGGCGATATTTGCGGGCGCTCCTGCACAGAAGGCGCTCCAAGCGGCTGACTGACGAGAAGTTCAGATTCAGGGATCATGAATGACTCTCGATTTCGAAGAGAGGATCGCCATAGCCGACAAGCGAATTGTTTTCCGCAAGAGCGCGTGTCAGTGTCCCGGCTTTACCGACCTTGACCGGCAGCAGGATCGGGCCGACGCGGATGAAGCCCAGTATCTCCCCGGTAGCAACATTACCCGAAAGAGAGCGAGATGGCGTTTGGTAGCTCGTAAAAACGCCCGCCAGTTGACCCCTGACAACGTCTTTGCCCACCCCCTTGGCAGCATTGATCAGCACCGAAGCACCGCCGTTTTTCTCCACGACAATGCGCAATTTCCCGCGCGGCTGTTCGATCTCTATGCCATCGACACCGGCCTGCGTCAGAGCTGCGGAAAGCGCAGCGAGCACTGCGGGATCGCTAAAATCGATTTCGCTCATGACGCACTCCGACGCTTCAGCCATTTTTCGAGATAGTGGATATCTGTACAACCGGCAGCAAAGTCTTCGTCCGTGAACAATGCCCGCAACAGGGGCAGGTTGGTGGAAATACCCTCGATCTGCGTTTCCTCTAGTGCCGCCCGCATCGTGACGATAGCCTCGGCACGGGTTTGAGCATGCACGATCAGCTTGCCAATCAGCGAGTCGTAATAGGGCGGTACCTTGTATCCGGCATGCACATGCGTATCGACCCGGATGCCGGGCCCGGACGGCAGATGCAAGCTGGTGATGGTGCCTGCAGAGGCCAGAAATGTTTCGGGGTCTTCAGCGTTGATACGGCATTCGAAGGCATGTCCTTTCGTCGCCACATCTGCTTGCGTCAGACCAAGAGGAATCCCCTGCGCAGCCTTGATCTGCGCCTGCACAATGTCAACGCCGCTGGTCATTTCCGTAACCGGATGTTCGACCTGCAAACGGGTATTCATCTCGATGAAATAGAAACCCTCATCTTCATAGAGGAACTCAAAAGTGCCGACGCCGCGATAGCCGATCTGCTGGCAGGCGGTGACGCAGGCCTCTGCAACCGGACCGATGATTTCTGCCGGAATGCTCGGTGCGGGCGCTTCCTCGACGACCTTCTGATGGCGGCGCTGCATGGAACAATCGCGGTGGCCGAGCCAAACCGCATTGCCATGCACGTCGCAAAGCACCTGGATTTCGACATGGCGGGGATGCTGCAGGAATTTTTCAATATAGAGCGAGTGCGTGCCGAAAGCCTGACGCGCTTCTTCGCGGGTCGTTGATATGGATTCATGCAACACGCTGGCATCCGTCACCACCCGCATGCCACGTCCACCGCCACCACCGGCCGCCTTGACGATCACCGGGTAGCCGATTTCCGCAGCGATCTTCTCGACGGCGACCTTGTCGTCGGGCAACTCGGAATCGGGTCCGGGGACGCAAGGGACGCCAGCCGCGATCATCGCAGTCTTTGCGGCAATCTTGTCACCCATCGTGGCAATGGACTGCCACGTTGGGCCGATGAAGACCATGCCAGCGTCTTCCACTGCCGCCGAGAACGCCGCGTTTTCGGAGAGAAAACCATAGCCCGGATGCACCGCTCCGGCACCGGTCATCCGGGCAGCCAGCAGGATGGCATCGTCGTTGAGGTAGCTCTTGCCCGCACTCGCCGGGCCGATACAAAGGAACGTGTCGGCAAGCTCGCCATAGCTTGCCTGCCGGTCGGCCTCGGAGCAGACCATAACCGTCTTCAGCCCGAGATCCCTGCATGCCTTGAGGATACGCAGGGCAATTTCGCCACGGTTGGCGATGAGGACAGTATCGAAGCGGAGTTTCCGCTCCGCGTGTTCAGGGGCAAACTGCGGCATCAAATTATCTCCGCCAGAAGGTCACCGACCTCGACTTCGCCGCCATCCTTGGCAGGCAGGCTGACGATACGGCCATTGCTTGGCGCAACGATGTTGTTGAAGACCTTCATCGCCTCAATGATGAACAAGGTCTGACCAGCCTCGACCACATCGCCAAGCGCGACAAATGGCTTTTCGCCGGGTGCAGAGGCTGCGTGGAGCAGACCGAATATCGGCGAGGTAATGGCGGTTGCCTCGGATACAGGTCCGGCGTTTTTCACCGGCTTTGTATCGCTAACGCCAGCCGCTGGCGCGCCGGACTTTCCGGCACGAAAAATTCTCACGGTTGTTTCTTTTTCCGTGACCGTGAGTTCGTTGATGTTCGATTGGCCGACGAAGTCGATCAGTGTTTTGATTTTCGAGAGATCCATGCCTCACCCATGCCAACGCCGTTATAAATCCGCTGGCATATGCAGCGTCAGGCGCAATTCTGAGTACATCAGTGCTTGAGCGATGGGGTCAGACGAAGTTTTAATGGAGCGTTTTTTCGGTTCTCCCATGGTGCCACGATGATGAGAGACGGTCGGGATATGCTGGAATGCTGTAAACACGGCTGAGCCCCGTAAAAGATTGACGGCAAATGCCTTCAACGGGCTGGAGGGTTGTATGCGAACCAGCGTGGTCCGTTCAATTCTTACGCTGCCGACTCTGCGGTCTGGCGCAAAGCCCGACCACGCGTTGTCTGCGACGTGTGGCTGAAAGCCGGCCGAAGCTAGTCAGCGAGCGGCAAGGAACGCGCTGGCCCGTATCAAAGGCCGACGCGTTCCCTTATCTTTGTTTACCGCAAATTAGATGTCGGACTTAAAGCCCTTGGCCTTCAGAACCGGTTCCAGATTGCTGACTTCGATTACCGACTTGCCAGCCTTGTAGGCAGCGATAAAGCCAGCTTCCGCGTCTTCTCGGGCCTGTGACAGCTGCGCCACCTCTTGCGCCTCGGCACGGCGCACAACGACAAGACCGTCGGCATCGCCGACGATGATGTCGCCGGGATAGATCAACTCACCACCGATGATGATTGGATCATTGACCGAGGTCAGGGTCTCCTTGACCGTACCCTTGATGCAGACGCTGAGTGAAAATACCGGAAAGCCGAGGTCGCGAAGCTGCAGCGTATCGCGAACGCCGGTGTCGGTCACCAGTCCGCCGATGCCCTTAGCAAGGCAGGCATTGGCAAGCACGTCGCCGAATGAACCTGCCTCCTCATATTCGCCGCCCGACACCACGATGATATCGCCCGGATTGGCGTAGTTGATGGCAAGCTGCAGCATGATATTGTCACGCGGCGCGCTCTTGACTGTAAACGCAGGACCGCAGAGCTTCATCCGGTAATCGACCGGCTTGATGCGTGAGGACAAAGCGCCACGACGGCCTTGGGCCTCATGAATGGTGGCTGGCGAGAACGGTGCCAACGCTGCAATATCTTCCTGGCTTGGGCGTTCCGGAATCTGCTTGATGTGGATCATGGTGGGTCTCCTTAGATGTTAGTGATTTCTGTGAATGGCAGACATGAATCCCCGAACGTCGGGATGCGTTTCCTTTGAAAAAAACGTGTCCGGCACCGCGTCGAAGGTGAGTTCACCCTTCTTGAGGAACCAGATGCGGTCTGCGACTTCGCGTGCGAAGCCCATTTCGTGGGTGACGCACATCATGGTGATGCCGCCACCGGAAAGCTCTTTCAGAAGCTTCAGTACTTCGCTGACCATTTCCGGATCGAGCGCACTGGTGGGCTCGTCCAGGATCAGGACTTCTGGCTTCAGGATCAGCGAGCGGGCGATTGCCACCCGCTGCGACTGGCCGCCGGAAATATCGGCCGGTAGCGATTGTGCCTTGTCTGCAAGGCCTACCCGCTCAAGCATAAGCATGGCTGCCGGAAGGGCCTGCTTGCGGGATTGGCCGCGCAAACGACAAAGTGGTAGCATGACATTTTCGACAACCGATAAATGCGGGAACAGGTTGAACTGCTGGAAGACGAAGCCGATGCCCGTCCGCAGCTCGTTCACATCGACGGATTTCTCATGAATGCTCCTGCCTGCCAGCGTGATTTTGCCCTTCTGGATAGGCTCCAGCCGGTTGACCGTTCTGACCAGCGTCGATTTGCCCGAGCCAGACGGGCCGCAGAGCACGATGGTCGTCCCCTTCTCGACCGTGGCACTGATATCGTGAATGACCTGAACGGCACCGTACCATTTGGAAACATTCTGGAACTCGATCATGCCACTGCCTCCACGATGACCCGTCCGGTGCGGCGGTTGGCGATGCGTCTTTCGAGCACACCGGTGGCCTGGCTGAGCGCAAAGCACAGCACGAAGTAAGTGCCTGCGAGAATGCCGAATATTTGCAGCGGCTTGGTGACCTCGTTCGAGCTCACCTGCAGCATGGCGTAAGACAGTTCCGGCACGGCGATGATCGAGCCGAGCGATGATTCCTTGATGATCGTTGTTAACTGGTTGACGATGCCCGGAACGACGTTGAATAAAGCTTGCGGCAGAACGATCTTGAAAGTCGTCGGGATATAGCCGAGACCGAGTGACTTGGCGGCTTCCATCTGGCCCCTCGGCAGGCCTTCTATACCAGCAGCGATGATTTCTCCGAGATAGGCAGTCTGGTAGACGACGATCGCAATAATCAGTGTATAGGTCGCGTCGACGGGGAAGCCGATGGCGACAGGTAGCGCAAAATAGGCCCAGAAGATCAGCATCAACAGCGGAATAGCCCGCACGCAATGCACGAAGCCGCTTGCAATATTCTTTAATGGTTTCGAATTGCCGGCGCGGGCAAGTGCAATGAGAATGGCGCAGGGGAACGTTACGATCAGACTGACAAAGGAGATAATTAGCGTCATCGCCAAACCGCCGAGCTTGCCGTGCGGATATTCGCCGATGAGCAGCAAAACACCGTATTCTTGCAGAATCTGGAGCATCACTTCACCCTCAATCGGTAGCGCCTAGACAAGCTCGACGAGCCCCACATGATCGCGAAGGAAATCAGCATGTAGATCGCCGTTACGAGACCATAGGCTTCGAATATCCGGAAGGACTGCTCCTCGACATAGCGTGCCTGATAGCTTAGTTCGGCAACACCGATACCGGCGGCAAGGCTGGTGCCCTTGAAAAGGATTAGCGTCTGGCCAAGCAATGCGGGCAGAGCCAGCCGCCAGGCTTGAGGCAGGATCACCCAGCGCATGGCACCGAGATAGGTTAGACCGATGGAACGTGCGGCTTCCATCTGAGCGGGATGGATCGAGCGGAGGCCGCTGCGGAAATCCTCCGACATGTAGGCGGCCTTGTTCAGCGCCAGCGCGACTATGGCGTAGCCGATCTCGGCCCCTATGTCGTTCAGATAATCGTTGACAGCATCTGGCAGCACGACAGCGAAGCCGAAATACCAGACGAACAACTGGATCAGGATCGGTACGTTGCGGTGATATTCAACGAAGGCGGCGACGAGGATTTGGGTCGGCCTGAAATCGATTGCCCTGACGACGGTGAGGAACACAGCCAGGACCAGACCGATCACCCAGGAAATCGCAAACAGAACCATCGTGGTCTGCAGACCTTGCAGGATGAGATCGAGATACTCCCCCTGTAGAACTTTGCTGAAATCGAATTGATAACCCATGTCGATGCGGTCTCACTCCAGCGCTTGGCGAAGTTCTTCCAAGCTCATGGAAGGCTGCGCTCATTTCTCAATTTCCGTCGTCTTTGAGGTTTGATCCGGCCGGGGGGCATCGGCCCGCCGGGTCATTCTCGATGCTTATTCGGGAAACCAGCTCTCTTGCGGTTTGCCGAACGCAAACTTGCGTTCCGCCTTCAGGTCGGAATCCTTGCCGAGCCATTTGTCAAAAAGCTTCTGGCCCTCGCCGGAAGTTTCAAGCCCAGCCAGAAAAGTATTGGTTGCCTTTACCAGTTCTGGCGAGCCTTTGCGGAAGGCAAAGCCGGACGGCATCGACAGCAACGGCTCATCGAGAAAACGAAGGGCCTTGATGTCAGCGCCCGCGTTGCGCTCGACGGCCTTGCCTTCGGAATAACGATAGACCGTGGCTTTCACCTTGCCTTGCTGCAGAGCCAGGAACGATGCGGCACTGGTTTCAAACGAGAGTACTCGCGCATCTGGAACGCGCTTTTCGGTGATGGGAATTAGAACAGAGCCCTTGACAAGGCCGATACGCTGGCCGGCCAGATCGTCAACCTTTTTGATATCGGATTTGTCGAGAACGACGAAATTGAAGTCTTCGGCAACATAGGCACCGCTGAAATCGACCTGCTCGGCACGCTGCTTGCTGTAGCTCAAAAGCGAGGCCAGAATATCGACACGCCCCTGCGTCAGTTCGGCCATGCGGGTCTGCGGTGATACTGCAATCAGTTTTGGCGTGACGCCGAGATATTTTGCCAGCATCTGGCAGATTTCGATCTCGTAGCCGGCGGGCTCACGGGTTTTGGGGTCTTGGAAACCCAGCGGGGGTGAGTTTGTCAGGACGCCGCAGTTCAACGTGCCTGCAGCCTTGATATCATCGAGCTGTTCTGCGGAAGCGATCGTCGATAGGCAAGCGGTGCCGACAAAAACGGCGGCAGCCAGGATGTGCTTCAATGTCATTATGGTCCTCCTCGGCAGCATCCTCCTGCTGCAAGACATATTTGTAGGGGGGAGCCACTATTCAAACAAATAGATATTGAGGATAACTCCTATATAGATCCATTATATCAAACTCGGGACATACGATGGCAATCGATCTGTTGAAAATGCGGTATTTCGCCAAGATCGCCGAGCTAGGCTCGTTCACGCGCGCCTCCACCGAGCTCGGCGTGGCCCAGCCCGCATTGAGTTCACACATGCGGACGCTGGAAGAACAGTTGGGCGTTCTCCTGCTTAACCGAACCCCGAGGGGTGCCGTGGTGACGGAGGCAGGCCAAATACTGCTGTCGCATGCCCAGGCCATACTGCGCGCCGTGGAGCAGGCTGAAGCCGCGACAAAAGAACAAGCGAAATATCCGACCGGCGACGTCTCACTCGGCATTCTCAGTTCGATCTGCCCCACCCTAACCGTACCGGTGATCGAAGAGTGTTCGCATCGCTTCCCTAAGATCCGCCTGACGGTCAGCGAAGGCGACAGTCAGGCGCTGCGTACCGCAGTGGAGACGCGTGTGCATGATCTTGCCGTCACACTCGAAGGCGTTGCCAAGTCGACTGCGATACCACTGTTCGACGAGACACTTTATGCACTGGGACCGCGGGGGCGATTTTCGACTGATGAGGTGCTGACTGCCGAGGAGGCATTGGGCTTGCCGCTTATCCTGCCGACGCGGCGGCACGGCATCCGAATTCTACTCGAACGGCAGGCGCTGCTTTTGGGGCGCGAATTGAATATAGTGCGGGAAATCGAGGGCGTCGCCAGCACCAAGGCAGCGATCCGCGCAGGCCACGGCCTGACTATTTTTGGTCGCGCCGCCGCTCATGTCGACCACGAGAGCGGTGATCTTTCGGCCGTAGCGGTGTCGCATCCCAGTCTAACGCGAAGATTGGTCCTCGATATGCCGGTCAACCATCCTACGACCCGCGCCGTAAACGAAGTCCGCAACATCCTGCTGGCCGTAGTTCGGCGTCTTGAGCTGCAGGGCCACTGGACCTGCCTGCCGCAGGCAAGGGCGACAGGTCAGTGATCGAGGTGTATCACGAAAACGAAATCTGCGCTTTCATTGCCTGACTGCGATCGGAAGCAATCTCAAACGCTGAAAGCGCCTCCTCCAGCGGGACGGTGTGCGTGATCAACGGCTTGACGTCGATCAGCCCTTTGCGCATTAGTTGAACGCCCGTCGAAAACTCCTCGTGGAACCGAAACGAACCGCGCAGGTCGAGTTCCTTGGCGGTTATTGCCATCATCGGCAAGCTCATGTCACCACTAAGGCCGAGTTGAACGATTATGCCGCGCGGGCGAAGCACCGCGATGCCGCCTGTCAGTGCAGCAACAGCGCCAGAGCATTCGTAAAGAATGTCGAACGTTCCCTTGTCGGCGGAATAAGCAGTCAGCGCATCCGGCTCGTTCTTAGTATTGATGATACGGTCTGCACCGGCTTTCTTGGCCATACTCAGCGTAAAATCAGAAAGGTCTGTCGCTATGATCTCGGAGGCACCGGCACGACGGGCAGCGAGGATCGCCAGGACGCCGATCGGGCCGCATCCAGTGACAAGCACGCGCTTACCGAGAAGTTCACCCGCACGATTGGTGGCATGCAGTACGACGGCCAGTGGTTCGGCCATCGCTGCTTCACCTGGCGTCAGGTCACCTGCAGACACGCATTGAATGGCATCAGCAACAAGGCTCTGCCGAAAGGCACCCTGGATATGTGGAAACGGCATGGCGCTGCCGTAAAAACGCATGTTGAGGCACTGGTTGTGAAGACCCTTTTGGCAATATGTGCAAGCCCGGCAGGGACGCGACGGCGACACAGCGACGAGTTCGCCGACTGACAAACCTTCAACGCCTTCCCCCAATTCCTCCACATAGGCCGAAACCTCATGCCCAAGGATCATCGGTTGCCTCAGACGAACTGTACCAAACCCACCGTGATTGTAATAATGCAGGTCGCTGCCGCAAACGCCACCCGTAGCGAGTCGCAGTCTGACTTCGCCGGGGCCAGCTTTTTTATCCTGAACGTTTTCGATTCGCAGATCTTTGGCCGCATGTGCAACAATAGCTTTCATGATCGTTTACCTCACAGAACCGGGGTCGGGAGCGTTGCGCCCGAAAAATAAGCTTCGAGATTGTCGCGAACCAGCTTTCCCATCGCCTGACGGGTTTCTAACGTGCCCGACGCATGATGCGGCTGCAGCAATACGTTGCCGAGCGCCAGGAAACGGGGGTTGAGCTTTGGTTCGCCCTCGAAGACGTCGAGCGCAGCAGAGCCTAGCGTGCCGTTTTCCAATGCCTCGAGAAGACTTTCTTCGTCGATGTTTGAGGCGCGGGAAATATTGATCAGCATGCCTTCGGCACCGAGCGCGGCAATAACGTCCTTGCCGACGATATGGCGAGTCTCGGCCGAGGCCGCCAGCGTCACGAACAGGAAATCGACGTTTTTCGCAAGCTCGACTGGGTCGGCGACGAACGTCATGCCTTCGGCAAAAGATTTCGGTCCGACATCACTATAAGAAATCTGCATGTCGAAACCCTTCAGGCGTTTGGCGACTTCGAAGCCGATGCGTCCCAGGCCGAGAACGCCAGCACGACGACCCCAAACACGACGCTTGAGAGGATAAAGACCCTTGGCACTCCAACTGCCGTCCTTAACCCAGACTTCGGCACCGATCATGCCGCGCGACTGGCAGAGCATCATTGCGATACCGAGATCAGCTACATCATTGGTCAGTACATCAGGCGTGTTGGTGACGCGGATGCCCTTTTCCCGGCAGGCGGCCAGATCGACTGCATCGTATCCTACCCCATAGACTGAGATGACTTCGAGGTTTGGACAGGCCTCGATCATCGCCCGATTAGCACCGAGCTCGCCACGCGTGGCAATGCCTCGAATGGCGGGACCAACCTCAGCAAGGAAGGAAGGCTTGTCGGCTGCGTCGAAGTATCGGTGAACTTCGAAGGCGGCATTGAGGGGCTCTTCGTCCCACTGCGGATAAGGGCCGACTTGGAGGATCTGCGGCTTTGTCATTGTGGTAGTCGCTTTCATTCAAAAGTCTTGACAGGATATGTTATCGATAACATAAGCATTGACACTAAAGTTTGTCGAGATAAAAATCGGAGAAAAACGTGTCGCTGCATCTTTTCGACCTGAGAGGGAAACGCGCCCTAATTACCGGATCGTCGCAAGGAATAGGGTTTGCGCTGGCCAAAGGTTTGGCAGAAGCCGGTGCCTCAATCGTGCTCAACGGACGCGACGAAACCAAACTCAAGGCCGCCACAGAAGGATTTGATACACCGGTTGCTAAACTGCCATTCGATGCCACAGATCACCAGGCAGCACGCGAAGCCGTTGATCGCTTCGAGACCGAAACCGGTGCCATCGATATTCTCGTCAACAACGCAGGCATGCAGTACCGCTCAGCGTTGGAAGACTTTCCGTCCGACGCCTTCGAGCGTCTGTTGCGTACCAATGTTTCCAGCGTCTTTAACGTTGGCCAGGCCGTCGCCCGCCACATGATCGCACGTGGCAAGGGCAAGATCATCAATATCGCCAGCGTCCAGACCGCCCTCGCTCGCCCCGGCATTGCCCCCTACACGGCCACCAAGGGTGCTGTTGGTAACTTGACCAAGGGCATGGCGACCGACTGGGCGAAACACGGTCTGCAGTGCAATGCCATCGCACCAGGTTACTTCGACACGCCGCTCAACGCTGTCTTGGTAAGCGACGAAACCTTCTCCGCTTGGCTGGAGAAGCGCACGCCTGCCGGTCGCTGGGGTCGCGTCGAGGAACTTGTCGGTGCCTGCATTTTCCTGTCCTCGGATGCTTCTTCCTTCGTCAACGGCCATACGCTTTATGTCGATGGCGGCATAACAGCATCGCTTTGAGATGGGGAAGCTGACCCGTATCGTAATCATGGGCGTGTCGGGCTGCGGCAAGTCTTCGGTAGGTGAAGCGCTCGCCGTAGCCCTTGGCGGCCACTATATCGACGGCGACGACATGCACTCACCGGACAGCATCGCCAAGATGCAGGCCGGTATGCCGCTCGTGGACAGCGATCGGTGGACTTGGCTGGATCGGGTTGGCTACACGCTGGCCAAGCGTGAGAGTTTGACAATCGTTGGGTGCTCGGCACTTAAGCGTGTCTATCGCGACCGCATTCGCAAGAATGCCAACGGAGAAGTTCTGTTTGTTTATCTGTCCGGCGCAAAAGAAGTTATCGCACAGCGCATGGAGGCCAGATCAGGCCATTTCATGCCGGCATCGCTACTCGACAGTCAGTTTGCAGCACTCGAAACGCCGACCGCAGACGAATTCTCGGTGACTGTAACGATCAATCAGCCGCTTGCATCGGTTGTGTTGATGGTAAAGACCTCGATCAAAGCCCTGAAGCATTGAGGCCATCGCTTGCAATGCGGCCCGAAAAGCGATGTAGTACCATGTCAGTAACCCACAGACAGCATTCAGTCCTATGAGCTCACGCCGCAAGCCGCCGATCATGGCAGATATCGCCCGCCTGGCTGGCGTATCGTCGATGACGGTTTCTCGCGCGTTCAAAGCGGATAGCCTAGTCAGTCAGGAAACCCGCAATGCAATTCTGGCGGCGGCCGAAGAACTCGGCTACGTCTTCGACGCCACCGCCTCGAGCCTGCGCTCCCAAAAAACTGATTTTGTTGCCGTCTTAATTCCGTCGATCAACAACGCCAATTTCGCCGATACTGTCTCCGGGCTTTCGGAAGTAATCGAGCGCGCCAATATGCAGACACTACTCGGCTACACCAACTACGATATGCACACCGAGGAGCGGTTGATCGAGCAACTGCTGCGTCGCAAGCCGCAAGCGATCGTCGTTACCGGTGGCCGCCACACAGCACGGGCTCGAAAGCTTCTCGAAAACGCCCATATTCCGGTAATCGAGACCTGGGACGTGCCGGAACACCCGGTCGGTTATTATGTTGGCTTTTCCAATGCCGCAGCGGTGCATATTATGGTCGACCATTTCGTTGCCACCGGTTATCGTCGCATTGCCTTCATCGGTGGCGATGCAGGTGGCGACACCCGTGGCAGCGATCGCCGTCTCGGCTTTCTGCAGGCAATTACAGCGCATGGACTCGATGCCTCGCGGCTGGTCGCCGCTGGTCCGCCTCCGATCTCTATGCGCGAAGGTGCAGAGGCGATGTCCCGCTTGCTTGACAGCTATCCTGACACTGAGGCAGTGATTTGCGTCTCTGACCTTTCCGCTTTCGGCGCTCTCACTGAATGTCAGCGACAGGGTATCGCGGTGCCGGAAAAGATGGCTATTGGCGGCTTCGGCAATTACGAGATTAGCGGCATCTGCGTACCAAGCCTGACCACAATCGACGTCGGCTCCAGGGCGATCGGCGAAAAAGCCGGTACACTTATTCTCAATCTTCTCAATAGACCCTCAGAAGCAGCAGATGCGACGATCGAACCTGAACTCATTGTTCGGGAAAGCTCTATTCGCATAATTGAGGTTTTTGGTGGATAGAATACCTCCGTTGCCAGCTGGTCTGTCACCTTGACCGGAATAAAACCGTGGACACCTTCAGGAGAACCGGAAAATTGCAGCGGATCGGCATACTCAGAGACGCACGTGCCTGCCTCGCGTTCCGTCATTATGCCGATAATCTGTTGGACCGTGAAACGGTTGCGCTTAATTCTCTCGTCCTCTCAATGAGCCGGAGCTTACTTCAAATGGATTAGTTCTGCGGGGCAAGGTCAAAAGGCCCGGTCCTGCCTTGAAGTGCGACTTCTGCCCGTGATTCATGCTTGTTCGCGCACGGAACTCAGACTGTCGTGCTTCGTCCGGATATCATGATGGGCGCTGGGCTATTCGAGGCGCTGACGGCCATCCGCGTCGAACAGATGGATCGCCGCAGCGTCGGGCATTACCTTGATCATAGCACCTGGCGACAGGGCCACGCGCTCGCGAAACACGCCGATGACCTTGGTGTCGCCAAGCCGCATCGTGACCTGCGTTTCGGCACCCATCGGCTCGACCAGCAATACCTCGGCCGGGACGCCTGCCGGATCCAGCCTGAGATGTTCGGGCCGGATGCCGAAGATCGCCGGGCGGCCGACATGGCGTTGCGCTTTAATCGGCAATGGCACGGTCAAGCCCGCCGTGGAAAAGCCATCCGGGGTGATCGTTCCTTCAAAGAAATTCATCGAAGGCGAGCCGATGAAACCGGCGACGAAGCGGTTGGCGGGGCGATCGTAGAGATCGAGTGGCGCACCGATCTGCTCCACCCGTCCGCCGTTGAGGACGACGATGCGGTCGGCCATGGTCATCGCCTCGACCTGGTCGTGGGTGACATAGACGGTGGTGGTCTTCAGCTTCTGGTGCAGCGACTTGATCTCGCCGCGCATGACGACGCGCAGTTTTGCGTCGAGGTTCGACAGCGGTTCGTCGAACAGGAATACCTGCGGATTGCGGACGATAGCCCGGCCCATTGCCACGCGCTGGCGCTGGCCGCCGGACAGCTGACGCGGGTAGCGGTCGAGCAGGGCTTCGAGGCCGAGAATGCCGGCCGCCCAGTTCACCCGCTCCTCGATCTCGGCCTTGCTCCCGCCGCGGTGCTCGAGCGAGAAGCCCATGTTGGTGGCGACCGTCATGTGCGGATAGAGCGCATAGCTCTGGAACACCATGGCGATATCGCGATCCTTCGGATCGAGATCGTTGACGATGCGACCGCCGATATCGAGCGTGCCGCCGGTAATGGTTTCAAGCCCGGCGATCATCCGCAGCAGGGTGGACTTGCCGCAGCCGGACGGACCGACCAGCACAACGAACTCTCCGTCCTTGATGCCGAGATCGACACCATGGATGACGTTGACGGAGCCATAGCTCTTGCGGATATCGGAAAGGTTGACCTGAGCCATAATGGGATCCCGTTGTTCAGCCCTTCAGGCCGGTGTGCGCCAGTCCTTCGACGAACTGCTTCTGGGCGATAATGAAGACGATGAGGACGGGCAGCGCCGTCAGCGTGGCGGCGGCGAGCTGGATGTTCCACATCGGCCCCCCATAGGCATCGGTGTATTGCGTCAGTGCCTGCGGCAGGGTGAACTTGTCGGCACTCGACAGGAACACAATCGGTTCGAGAAACAGGTTCCACGAGTGAAGGAAGGTGAAGATCGCGACCGAGGCGAGCGCCGGCTTTGCCAGCGGCAGCGCGATCTTGCGGAAGATCTTGAAGCGGCCGAGGCCATCGACGCGGGCGGCCTCCTCCAGTTCGGCCGGCAGCGTCACGAAGAACTGCCGCATCACGAAGGTCGCGAACACGCTTGGTGCGCCGAAGATCGGCACCAGGATCAGCGGCCAATGGGTGTTGACCATGCCGGCCTTCAGGAAAATCTGGAAGAGTGGCACGATTGTCACCTCCGAAGGGATCAGGAGGCCGAGCAGGACGATCATGAAGATCGTATCTGCGTAGGGAAATCTGATCCGCGCGAAGGCGTAGCCGGCCATCGACGACACGACCATCGTACCGATTGTGACGATAGCGGCGATATAGGCCGAATTCCAGTACTGCTGTACGAAAGGCTGCAGCTCAAAGACTTTCGAGTATGTCGTCCAGTCGTAGGTCTGCGGGATCAACTGCGGCGGGAAGGCAAAGATGTCGCTTATCGGCTTGATCGACGAGGTGACCATCCACCAGGTCGGAAAGACGAACGGAATAAGCAGCACGCACATCAGGCCGTAGAGCGCCACCCGCAGGCGCGGCGAAAGGTCAGTTTTCATAGAACACGATCCTCTTGCGCATCTGCCACTGGGCAAAGGTCAGGACGGCGACGATGACGAAAAGCAGGATGGAGAGCGTCGAGCCGTAGCCGAAATAGTGAAACTGGAAGGCCTGCTGGTAAAGGTAGTAGACAAGTACCGTGGTCGAAACACCGGGGCCGCCCTGGGTGAGTACCGCGATCTGCGCAAACACCTGCAGCGAACCAACGATAGTGATGATCGAGGTCAAGAGGATAGTCGGGCTGATCAGCGGCAGGGTGATCCGGCGGAACTGTTTGAAGGCCGGTGCGCCATCGATGCGGGCCGCCTCGTAAAGCTCCTTCGGCACGCCCTGCAGTGCGGCGAGGAACAGGATCATGTTGAGTCCCACATTCTTGAACACCTGCACGACGATGACCGAGATCATCGCGCTCACGTCCTCGCGCAGCCAGTTCGGGCCCTCGACCCCAATCATCAGCAGCATGCCGTTGATGCCACCGTTCTTCTGCAGCAGAAAGCCCCAGACGATCGTCCAAGCGACCAGCGAGACCACGACCGGCGAGAAGAACAGCGTGCGGAAGACGGCGATGCCGGCGAGCTTCTGGTTGAGCAGAACGGCGAGCAGCAGCGCCAGCGACATGTTGAATACGACGAGACCAACCGAGAAGATGGCCGTAGCGCCGAGCACCTCGAGAAGGTTGGTATCTTCAAGCACCATCCGGTAGTTCTGGCTGCCGGTGAAGGTGAATGTGTTGGCCAGCACATTCCACTCATGCAGCGAATACCAGAACACCAGGCCGAGTGGCACCAGCACGAAGGTGATGATGCCGATCAGTTGCGGCGCGATGAACAGGAAGCCGGCGAGGCTGTCGCGCCGCGCGATCGTCCAAAACGGCGGCGGTGCGCCGGTCTTGGATGTTTCGTGATGATGCTGCGCGACAGCCATGGCGATCTCCTCAGCGCTTCAAGAGCGGGCCGATCTGGCCGCAGATCTTCTGCAACGTGCCGGGCACGTCCGCTTCCGGGCGCCAGACGGCGTCGAGGTTCGAGCGCACCATCTGCTGGATCTGGGCAAAGCCGCTATGACCGGGCATGACCTTGCCGGTGGCGATGCCGTTGATCACGACCTTTTCGATCTGCTCTTGGCTCAGCAGCGGATTGGTCTTCTTCAGCACCTCGGCATTCAGCAGCGACTTGCGTGCCGACGGGAAGAACTGGCTGAGCTTCGCCGAGTTTTCCGGGTTGGTCATGTAGGCGACGAACTCCGCCGCCTTCTTGGCATTCTTGCCCGATTGCATGACGCCGATGCCGGCCTGACCGATCAGCGCATACTCCCCGGCAGAACCCTTGGGTAACGGCACGAGATCCCAGGAGAACGGCTTGTCCTTGGGCAGCAGCGAGGCCCGGCTGATCTGCGTGATTGTCAACGCCGCATTGCCAGCAAAGAAGTCGACGGTTTCGCCGGGGCCGGGCATTGCCTTTTTGGTGAAGATGGCATCGTGGATAAATGACAGAGCATCCGCCATCGGCTTCTCGGCCATGCTGCAAGTCTTGCCATCCTCGCTCCAGGGCGACGCGCCCCAGCCGTTCCAGACCGAGGTTAGATACTGCCAATTCTGGTAGTTGAAATCGCGCACGACCAGGCCGCCCTTCCCGGATTTTCCAACGGCTGAAGCGGTCGCGATGGCGTTCTCCCAGGTCCACTGGCCGCTGGCGATCATCTCTGCCGGCGTCTTGGCACCGGCGGCCTTGATGACGTCGTTGTTGACGAACATCGCAAATGGCGAAGTCGAGAACGGATAGGCATAGAGCGCGCCATCCTGCGTCCAGCGTTCGGTCGCACCGGCGCTGACTTCCTCGAGATTATAGTCTTTGGCCGCCTTCAGCGTGTCCGTTAGCGGATAGAGCGCTCCCGACTTGACGAAGTCGTAGGCCGAGGTCTCGAAAATCCAGGCCATGTCGGGGGCGTTGCCACCGGCAATCTGGGTGGTCAGCGCTGTCGTGTAGGTATCGAACGGCAGTGACTCGTAGGCCACTGTGACGTTCGGATGCTCTTTCTTGAAGCCGGCGGCGATGTCATTGAACAGTTTCAGATGTGCCTCGTTGGCACTCCAGATGGTCATCCGAAGGTTCACGGCGTCCTGAGCCTGGGCAATGCCGCCCAGCCCCAGAACACCGAGCGCGAAGACAGTCGATTTCAACGTCAGGTGATAGGGCATTCCCAGTCCTCCTCCAAAGATGGGTTCGAGCTACAGATGGTAGTTTGGCTTAATAGGCCGCGACCTCGGGCCAGCGGATCTCGATGCCCTCGCGGGTGAGTGCTACTTGGAAATCGTGAAGGTGCTTGTCGTCAGCCTGCACTTGATGCGGCGTCAGGCCCTTTTCGAGACTGAAGGCGGCCAGCATTCCGGCAACCTCGCCGATATTCCACTCGACCGGATGCAGGCGGTAGCAACCGTTGGTGATATGGGTGGTGCCGATGTTCTTGCCGGCCGGGATCAGGTTTTTCATCCGTTGCGGCAGAAGTGCGCCGAGTGGGATCTCGAACGGGCAGGACGGCACGTCGACATAGTTGTCACCACCGGTCGAGGGGTGCAAATCGATTCGGTACATGCCGATGCCGATGCTGTCGCGGTAATGGACAGCACCCTTTTCACCGCGCACCGTGAAGGACAGATCCTGCTCGACGATGCGGGTGACGGGCTTGATGCGACGGCTTTCACGCACATAGGGCGCCATGGCAAGGCCGTGCTCGGTGCCAGTGATGTCGCCACGCAGACGCAGGCCGCGATAACCCACTCCGCCATCGAGCCGCGGCGCTTCCGTCTGCAGCCAGTAGAAGACCGAATAGGACAGATCGGCGGCCGACTTTAGGTGCCGTGCCTTGTCCTCTTCGGAAACGTCGATGATGGTGCCATCCATGTAGTCGATCATCGGCCAGTTCACGAGGCAGATGTCGGACGGGTAGAAGCCCGGCGCGAAATTCTTGCGCGCGGCGATGCGCCGGAAGATCCAGAGGTTCTCGTCACCGCCACCCTTGCGCTGGTCGGCATCGACGAGAAGCGGATCGTCATCGGGATTGGGTGTGAAGGAGCGGGTCGTGTGCTCCAGGGTGCGCGGATGCGGCGCGGTCAGGCCCAGCATCGGGCCACCCCAGAAATGCGGCTGGTACTGTTTCCAATAGTCGTAGTTCTCCGGCTTGTCGATCGTCTGGTCGCCATCTACGTGGTCGATGGCAAAGCAGATCGACACGGCCTGGACATTGTCCGGCTGCGCTTCTGCCGGGGCACTCGGCTCGCCGGTATCAGACTGGGCCTCGAAGCCCTTGGCGTATTCGGTGCCGGTCATCGGCAGGAGATCGCCAAGTTCGGTAGCATCGAGGATGTAATCGGCAAATATCACGATCTCGTTGCCGCTATCGCGGTGGCGGACGGTGATCGAACGGACGGTATCGCCGTCAAAATCGGCTGCCACAGGCCGATAGGGTTGCAGCACCGTCAGGCGGTCAGCGCCGCGATAGGGTGCGAGCATGCTTTCCATGACAGCAAGGCTGACGCGTGGCTCGGCACAGATGCGGCTGACCCAGCCGGCACCGGGATTGAGGTCGCCCCAGGCATGGGCACCTTCGGTTAGCGGATAGTGATCGCGGTAATACTGGCGCACGCCATGGCGCAGCTTGCGATAGGATCGGGTGATGCCGAACTGCTCGACCCATGTGTGTTCGTCGGAGGGCACGGCCTGGCTGGTGAGCTGACCGCCGATCCAGTCATACTCCTCCGTCATGATGACGCGTTTGCCGGACCGCGCAGCACCGAGTGCTGCCGCAACCCCACCAAGACCGCCACCCACGACAAGAATATCTGCTCGCATCTCTTTCACGTCTCACCATCCGTTTTTTGTGCTGGATCTGAAGGACAGGATCCTAGTGTCTCTCCCTCGACGGGCTCGCAGGGAAGAAGGATCTGGGTGCCGATGCTGCCGGTCTCGATACGGGCAACCAGCATGGCTGTCGCCTGCCGCCCCATCTCCTCCCGCGGGATCTCGTAGGAGGTGAAGCGCACCGCGCTGCGTCCGGCGCGGATGTGACTGCCGAGCACGATCATCGACAGATCGCCGGGCACCGAGACTCCACGATCGCGCGCCAAGATCTCCACCCGGACAGCGTCGGCCAGTTCGATGAAGAAGGCTGCCGTTGCGCCCGAGGCTAAGATCGCATTGAGGATCTCTTCGGCCGGGCGATTGACAGTGGCGATATGTAACGCCAGTTGCGCACCGGTGGCCGAAAGCGCCGCCTGGTATCCAAGCCAGCGGTCGGCAACGGATTCCGCCGGGCCCTGCGGCCCGACATAGGCCAGTCTCGAATGCCCGAGCAAACAAGCCTTCTCCACCAGCGCGCGGGTGCCAGCGGCATAATCGCCACCGACGTAAGGAACGGCTCCGCCAGCGTCCTCACGTCGGCCGATCGCCACGAATGGATAATCATCGGCCACCAGACGGGCGAGTTCCGCACGATCAAATTCGCGCCCAAGAACCAGGCAGCCATCGGCAATGCGCAGTCGGTTGTTTTCCGAAAAGATCTTGCGGTTGTTGCCAACGCCGGCGCTGGTTAAAAGCAAAAGGTCGTAGTTCTGTTGCTGCGCTTCTTCCTCGATGCCGAGCAGGAAGGGCGTGAAGAAATCCGCCTGGGCGCTCGGAAAGGCCGGCTCGTACGTAAAGACGCCCAGGATGCGGTTCAGGCCCTTGGCCATCCGCCGGGCAATAGGGTCTGCGACATAACCGGTGGTCTGGATGACCTTCTGGACCCGCTCGCGGGTTTCCGCCGGAATACGTGCCACAGCTGTTGGCGCACCATTCAGGACAAGCGAAACTGTGGCCTGGCTGACGCCTGCGAGCTTGGCGATGTCGATCTGGGTCAGTCGCTTGGTTGCCGCCACGTTGTTGCTTCCATGAGCCGAAAATCTGCTAATACGTATTATCTGCTAATGCGCATTAGCAATTTTTGGACATCTTCTGTCAAGAGAAAAATGAACCACGCAGCCAAGTTCGGCATCGACCAACCGCAGCTTGGAGGAAAGGGCGCTTTGAAGCGCGACAGAGATGCTCTGGGAAGGGCCTGCTTTGCAACGCGTCTGACGCTCCAGTCGCGGAAAGCCGCGAGAGCTCGAAGCCCGCAAGACTTGGCACATCGAATTACGCGGCAAGCAAACGGTCGGCGGTCACTCGCAATCTTTAGGAGAGCAAGTCAGTTCCGGGATTTTCGATATTCAAATAGTGGAGATTTTCGGAAAGTCCCCCACGTAGCTCAATGATTTCAGTAATCCAGATGCTAGGCCGCCGCCAAATTTTGCATGAAATTTGAAAAAAATTGCATTCATGACCATATGTCGCTATAGTGAGTGCAGGAGCTAACCCATGACGAAGTTGCA
The DNA here is from genome assembly GCF_900100825.1 of Agrobacterium sp. DSM 25558. Lineage (NCBI taxonomy): Bacteria > Pseudomonadati > Pseudomonadota > Alphaproteobacteria > Hyphomicrobiales > Rhizobiaceae > Agrobacterium > Agrobacterium sp. DSM 25558. The sequence goes on from NZ_FMUD01000016.1 coordinate 107,879, forward strand.
GGAATTGAAAAAGCATCTGCGATCCGGCAAGGTCTACCGTCGGGAGGATCTCGCCCAGTGGTCGTCGTCTGTCGATCGGCATCTTCAGCAGCTGCTGGCAGAAGGATACCTGACCAAGCTATCGACAGGCGTCTATCACCGGCCGAAGCTGACCGCGTTCGGCAAAGCCCCCCCCGAGGATGACGCGCTCGTCGAGGCTTTTCTGAAGGATGACCGTTACCTCGTCACCTCGCCCAATGCCTATAACAGCCTGGGTGTCGGAGCGACGCAGCTGTATAACAAGACCGTTGTCTATAACCATAAGCGCCACGGCAACTTCATGCTGGGCGGTCGAGAGTTCGAGTTCCGCAGAAAGCCAGCCTTCCCCAAAACCCTGACCAAAGAATTCCTACTGGTCGACCTGGTCAACAATCTTGACCAGTTGGCCGAGGACCGCGATCAGGTGCTGGCCCGCGTGAGAGAGCGTGCCCTACAAGGCAATCGCACAGCCCTCAGCCGTGCCGCCAACGAATACGGCGTGGTCCGCACGCGAAAATTCTTCAACGCCATCGCTGCAGATGCGCATGCCAGCTGATTTCCTACATAGACACAAGGATTTTGCATCCTTACTGCGCATCGTCGCTGAGCAGATGAAGGTGCAGCCGGTGCTGGTCGAGAAAGACTACTGGATCATGCACTGCCTGTACGGCCTGCAGCAGCTTGAGATGGCGTTCGAACTCAAGGGCGGTACCTCGCTCTCGAAAGGATATCGCATCATCAACCGCTTCTCGGAGGATATCGATATCCGTGTAGAACCCCCGAAGGCAATGGATGTGAAAACAGGCCCCAACCACGACAAGGCCGCGCACCGTAATAGCCGCAAGGCCTTCTATGGCTGGCTGGCTGAGAAGATCACGATCGACGGTATCCAAAAGATCGAGCGCGATACCGAATTCGACAATGAGACGTATCGTAGCGGCGGCATCCGCCTCTACTACCCCGAGACGACCAGCACGAAATCAGATCTCAAGAGCGGCGTGTTGCTCGAAGCCGGCTTCGACACGGTGGCTCACAATATCGGCAAGGATATCAGCTCCTGGGCCTATGATTACGCTGCATCGCGCGTCGAGCTGATCGATAATGGCGCACTGGCCGTTCCCTGCTACGAGCCCGGCTACACGCTGGTCGAGAAGCTCCAGACCATCTCCACCAAATATCGCAAGCAGCAGGAAACCGGCCAGTTCCCCGCCAATTTCCTCCGGCATTATTACGACGTCTTCTGCCTACTGGACCAGCCGGAAGTGCAAGACTTCATCGGTACGGAAGCCTATCTCGCGCACAAGGACCGACGTTTCCCGAAGGCTGACGATCAGAACATAAGCAGCAATCCCGCTTTCAGCCTTTCCGACCCCGGGACGTTCGGGCTTTACGAGCGCGCATATGAGCGGACCTCGGCGCTCTATTATCATGGCCGGCCCAGCCTGAAAGAGATTCTTGCCCGCATCACCATCTACGCGGAGCGTCTCTAAAGAGCTCATGCGCCGGGTCCGCCGGTGAACGCAGTTTACAAACCAGGATCGACACCTTTGCAAATCGATTATCTTACCTCGCCTTGATGGGAGCCGAACCGGCGACGACGACAAAACAACATCTGCAAGGTTAGATCACTGATTGTTTGGCAGGATTTGACTCACTGGTGGTCCAAGTTATCGTCCGCACCCCCACTTTGCCATTCGCGCTGAACCGCGTAAAGCAGCTCAAGCTATTGGTCCGATGAATTACAATGTCGCGCCGAGATCATGATAAGAGCTGCGGCATTTCCTATTCAGGCAATCAAGGCTGGAGCGTCAGCACCCCAATTCCAATAAAACCTCGTGCTTGCTAAGCGTTCGCAGCAACCCTTCAATATCCACCGGTCAAGAGAATGTTCTCTCCTGTCATGAAACTGCACGCCTGAGATGAAAGGAAGATGGCGGCACCCACCATTTCTTCCGGCTGCCCGGCACGGCCCATCCAGTTTAGCGTACGGACGTAATTTTCCCAGCCCTCGGGATCGTCTTCACGGCGGTGGGCGTTGCGGTCGGTATCTACGAGGCCGGGAGCAAGCGTGTTGAGCAAGACATTCTCGCGCGCATAATCCCGCGCCTGACTCTGAATCAGATTATGCTGCGCAGCCTTGGTCGCGGCATAGGCGGTGACGATGCCCTTCGGTCGCAACTGATTGACCGAGCCGATAGAAACCACCCTGCCCCACTTGCGGGCCGCCATGCGCGGGAGAGCCGCTTGCAGCATATCCACGGTCGAGCCCAGATTGACCGCCAGCTGAAACGCCAGGTCGTCCGGCGTCAGTTCTGACAGCACAGCGTTGATCTGTGCGCTGGCATTGATGACAAGAATATCGACCGGGGCAATTGTCTCGGCTCGCTCGATAAGAGCGCGGCCGGCACCCGGCTCGGAAAGATCGCCCGCCAGTTCTTGCGCTTTGCCACCGCTTGCGACGATCTGGCGCTGAACGGCTGCAGCGGCTCCAGGCTTCACGCCATGCAGGATAACACGGGCCCCTGCGCCCGCTAGCCCCTGCGCGATTGCGGCACCTATGCCGCGGCTGGAACCTGTGACGAGCGCAGTCCGGCCCGTCAGTCCAAACACACTTTCGAGACGCATGCGCTTATCCTTCAAACACCGAAATGCGCGCCCCGGCGGTTCCGGGACGGCAGGAAAACAGGCCGCCCGAGAGCGGCGCCTCGGCAAGCGTGGACGCCGGCAGGCGCGTCCGGGCGCTGGTGATGAACAGCGTCGACAGATCCGGCCCGCCAAAGGCAATGCTGGAAGGGCGCGGCACCGGCATGTCGATGACCTGGTCTAGCTTGCCGTCCGGAAGATAACGGCGCACGCACCAGCCGTCCCAGATTGCACACCAGACCCCTCCCTCTACATCCACGGCTAGGCCATCAGGCCGACCGTCGGCGACGGGGATGCGTGCGAACTCGCGCCGGTTCGACAGCGTTCCATTGACGGTGTCGCAATCATAGGCGTGGATGAGACCAGGAACCGTGTCAACGAAGTAGAACGTTTTCCCATCGGGGCTCCAGCCGAGTCCATTGGAGACGATGATGCCACCCTCCTTGCGCTCGAAAGCGCCATTGGCGTTGATGCGATAAAGCGCGCCTGTGGGCTTGGATGCATCAATCCTCATCGATCCGACCCATATCGCCCCGTCAGGCCCGCATTTGGCATCGTTAAGGCGATTATCGGCTATGCCTGCCTCCGGGCTCACGAAGGGGGTGAGGCGTCCGGACGAAAAATCAAGCCATTCGATCCCATCCTGAGACGCGACGAGCAGACGTCCACCGCGAACCGGAATGACCGCACTGACCAACTTGCCGGTCTCGCAGGTCTCGTTACGCCCTGTCGCCGGATCAAAGCGATGAACGGCGGGGTGAAGGATGTCCACCCAGTAGAGAGCGTTCTCGCCGTCATGCCACACAGGGCTCTCGCCGAGCTGTGCACCCCATGGAAGGATACAAGTCAAATCGGCGCTTGGTCGGCCCGTTGCCGATCGCGGCCTTGGTCTGGAGCTGATAGCGACGGCCCCGGCGGCACCAGTGATGCGACGCGCGGCGGCAATCAGTTCACGTCCGGCAGGATGAATGATGGAGGTATCAAGCCGTGATGAGGGTCCAAGCGCGACCAGCACGCCCATCGGCGTATTGTCACGGCCTATTACAGGGGCCGCAACCGAATTCACGCCCGGCAGATGCTCCTCATAAGAAATCGAATAACCACGCGCTCGCGTCAATGTAAGGTCGGCCTGGAGCGCATCGAGCGTCGTGATGGTTTTGGCTGTCTGCGGGTCGAGCGGCAGGCGATCCAGCAGGGCCCGGCCGACGGCGGGGTCCTGAAAGGCGAGCAGCGCCTTGCCGGGTGCCGTGCAATGCAGGGGGACGCGGCGCCCTACCTCGACGCGCACGGAAAGACCATTCGGCGAACGCTCGGCCAGATACTGCGTCATCGTGCCGTCAAGCCGGCACAGCGCAACTGTCTCGCCCAGTTCGGCCGCCAGCCGCTCGAGCTCCGGGGTCGCCGCCGAGAGGAGATCAAAGCTCTCCCAGACCTTGTGGGACATTTCCAGAAAACGCTGGCCAAGAACATAAGTGCCACGGGCCGCATCCTGCCGGACAAGGCCGTAGGCGATAAGGGTGCGCAGGATGCGTGCAAAGGTCGGCTTCGGCAGTCCGGAAGCGCGCAATAACTCAGCAAAACGTGGCGGTTCGGGCGCATCGGCAACCATGTCGAGCAGGGTTAGCCCCTTGGCCAGCGCCGCCGTGCCGCCAGGCGTCTCAGGCTTCATCGCCTCTGCTCCTTCGCGCACCGCCCCCGCCTTACGGCCGCCGCGTCGTTCAGCATCCGGTCCATCGTCCATTCTGCTTCAAATCCCAATTTGTTTCTGATCCGCTCGTTGGACGTATGGTAATAAACGCCATCGCCGGGAAAATCGACCGTGACGATGGGAAGGCCGGTTAGCGCTGCAATCTTCGGCAGAAGTGCGGCGAAATCGACTGGTTCGTCGGCACCTAGATTGAAAGTACCTCCAGCCGCCTCGGGGTGATCGAGAGCGAGCAGAATGCCTGCCACCATGTCGCGCGTATCGGTGATGTGCATACGGAACGGTCGGCCGTTTTCATTGCGCGCCAAAATGTGCGAGGGCTCGTCAATATCTTTGGACTGAAGCAGTTCGGCGATAGCCGTGTTTCCGAAATTCTGCTGCTGGCGAATGCGCGGCCGTAGGAAAAAGCGAGGACCGGAAAAGAAACTGTCTTCATCCAGAAGTTCCGCCGCATCCTGCGTATGTGAGAACCTCAGGATCACCGTTTCCATGGAGCTAGTCCGTTGATAGAATCCTAACAGCTCTTCGCCCAGCAGCTTCGTCAGACCATAGGACGAATTAGGACGAAGCGGATGGTCTTCGGTGACCGGTAGGAACTCCGGGCGGTTTTCAGGATACACTTCACCAGAAGATGCAAAGACGAACCGGCGAACTCCAGCCGCCGAGGCCGCGTCCAAAAGCCGACGCGTGCCCTCGACATTGGCAGCGAACATGCGGTCGCGATCAGCGGGTACCCAGGACATGAAGGCTCCCAGATGCAGGACCGCACTCACGCCGACCATGGCTTTGGAAATGGCCTGGGCATCCTCCAGCGACCCGACAGTTTCCTCGCCACCGGTTCCTGACGGCTTCAGATCGAGGCCACGAACGGTGCGGCCACCAGCGCGCAACGCGGCAACCACGGCGCGGCCGACACGGCCTGCCGATCCGGTGACCAGGATCATAGCCGTGCTCCGGTCTTTGCATCAAAGAGATAGAGCTGAGCTGGATCGAAACCGAGCCGCAGCGCCTCATCGCCAGCAAGGCTGCCGGTATGGGAGACGCGGGCGATCAGCCCCTTGGACTTGCCCTCTTCGCCATCGGCCACCCTTGCGCCGCCATCATCGAAATAGACGTATTTCTCCGATCCCAGACTTTCCACCAGCGTCGGACGGACGTTGAACATCACGGGCGCATCGCCCAGCGTCAGATGCTCCGGTCGCAGGCCGACAACGAAATTTCCTTCATGGGCTCGGGCTTTAGGCATCGTTACCGTTTGGCCAAACAGTGTCAGCGCACCGTTGCGCAGTTCCGCATTGAGGAAATTCATGCCCGGCGAGCCGATGAAACCAGCAACGAAAAGATTGGCCGGATTATTGAAGAGCTCGTCCGGTGCAGCGATTTGCTGGATGACGCCACCCTGCATGATAACCACCCGGTCCGCCATGGTCATGGCTTCCACCTGGTCATGCGTTACATAAACGGTGGTGACACCGATACGTTTGTGCAGGGCGCCGATTTCGGCGCGCATATGGACACGCAGCTTGGCGTCGAGGTTGGAAAGCGGCTCATCCATCAGGAAGGCCTGCGGCTGGCGCACGATGGCGCGGCCCAGCGCGACGCGCTGCCGCTGGCCGCCCGACAGATCCTTGGGCTTGCGGTCGAGATAGGGTGTCACTTCTAGGATGCGCGCCGCATCGTTGACCCGGCGGTCGAGCTCGGCCTTGTCGGTGCCGCGCATCTTTAGGCCGAAGCCGATATTCTGGCGAACGGTCAGGTGCGGATAAAGCGCATAGTTCTGGAAGACCATGGCGATGTCGCGGTCACCCGGTGCCAGATCCGTGACCTCATTGTCGCCGATGAATATCTGCCCGTCGCTTGCCGGTTCGAGACCGGCAAGGATTTTCAACATCGTCGACTTGCCGCAGCCGGAAGGCCCGACCAGAACCACGAACTCGCCGTTCTCGATCTCAAGCGAAAAGGGCCTGAGTACATTGAGCGCGCCATAAGATTTGCTGACATTGCGAATGGATATATTGGCCATGCTTATTTCTCCGCGCCAGCGGTGAGGCCGCCGACCAAATAACGTTCCAGGAACAGGTAGATTGCGATGATCGGCAGCGCGATGAACACCGATGCGGCGGATATGTCATTCCAGTAGGTGACGTATTCGCCCTGCATCGTGGTGATGCCGAGATTGGCCGTCCAATTGTCCGGCGAGTTGACGAGGAAGGTGCGCGCATAGGCATAATCTGCCCAGCTGAGCACAAAGGCATAAAGGGCTGTGGCTGCAAGACCGGGTGTGGCGATCGGAAGCACGACGCGCACCATCGCGCCGATCGGCGAGCAACCGTCCACCATGGCGGCCTGTTCCAGTTCTTTGGGAATGGTGTCGAAATAGCCCTTTAGCATCCACGTGGCGAACGGAATGATCATCGTCGAATGCGCCAGCACCAGCGTCCACAGGCTGCCGATCAGGCCGAAGCTGGAAAAGATGGAAAACAGTGGAATGACCAGCAGCGTCGCAGGCAGCATCTTCGCCGTCAGTACGAAGAGACCCATGGTCGCGCCGCCCCTCATGGAGTAGCGCGAGAGCGCATAACCGGCGCTGACCGAAACCAGCATCGACAGCGCAACAGAACCGATGGCCGCCAGCATCGAATTCCAGAGCCAGAGCAGGATCGGTTTTGCCGCCCAGACGCGGGCGAAAATATCCCACTGCGCGTCTTCCGGCCAGAAGGTCGGCGGCAGCCGGTACAGCTCATCGGTGGTGGAAAGTGCTGTGACAAGAAGCCAGTAAACCGGGAAGAGGATCATCACCAGCGTGAAGATGACGGTCGCGTAAAGAGCAAGGCTCTGCAAAAATGTTCGCTTCATCAAAGCCTCCTCAATAGATCGATTTAGAACGCCGGCCGAGCATCAACAGGCTCGCGACGATGCAGATCGCCAGTGTCAGCACGCCGACGGCGGCGGCACGGCCGAAATTGTGGTACTGGAAGGCCTGGTCATAGGTCATGATCGACAATGTCTGGGTCGAACGCAGCGGCCCGCCGCCGGTCAAAACCTTGATGATCGAAAAGTCGCGGAACACCCAAAGCAGCGTCAGCACCAGCGTCACGCCCAGAACCGGCATCAACAGCGGCATAGTGATCCAGCGGAAACGCTGCCAGACACTTGCGCCATCCACCTTTGCGGCCGCGTAATAATCGGCGGGAATGGACTGCAGGCCGGCGAGACACATGATCGACACGAATGGAAAGCCCTTCCACACCATGGTGATGGCAACGGCCCAGAAGGCGGCCGTGGAACTGCTGACCCAGGGTATCATCTGGTCAGTGAAACCGAGCTGGATCGCCAGCCAGCCGAACAGGCCAAAGGAGGTGTCAAACATCCATGCAAAAATGACGACCGCGATGATTTCCGGGACAGCCCAGGGCAGCGCCATTACCAGCCGCGCGACGGTGCGGCCCTTAAAGCGGTTGTTGGCGAGAAGCGCCGTGCTCAGACCAACGGCAACACTGCCGACGGTGACAACTATAACCAGCTTCAACGTCACCCAGCAGGCCAGCCAGAATTCCGGTGACGAAAACAGCCAGTTGTAATTGGCCAATGAGAATGGTCGGCTGGCGCCACCGAGCCTTGGAATCTTAACCTGCTGGAACGACAGGTCGATGGCCAAAACGAGCGGCCAGACGATGATGGCGGCAACCATCAGGACCGCGGGTGCGATCAGAATATAGCCGAGAAGATGTTGCCGGCTGGGACGCGCAAGATCGAAAAACTTGCGACGCCCAGCCCGAACGGATTCGGTCATGGATAGTCCTCCTGCCGGATGCGGATGATGGCCATGGCCCTTTAAGAGGGCCATGGCGAGACATTGGGATTAACCCTTGATGGCTTCCGCCTTTGCCTGCATGGTCTTCGCCACCTCTGCCGGATCGAGATCCTGTATGATCATCCGCTGGCTTTCTTCCATCACCATCTTGCTGAACTCATTGTAGAAGAGCTCAAGTCCGGTCGGAACGCGGTCGATACCCGCCTCGGATGCCGCCTTCATCGTGGCGATGAGTACGGGAAAATGCGGGATGGTCTTTTCGACACCCGAGACGTCGGCCTTCGGGCTTGGCGGAGTGTTGCCGCCAAGGGTGGCATAGCTGCGCTGGAATTCCGGCGACATCGTCAGCTTGATGAAATCCCAGACCAATGCCTTCTGGCCGTCGGGAATATCAGCCGGCATGGCCAGCACGTTGGACGATCCACCGAGCGGCGGATGAAACGGCGGTGCTGCGTAAACAATGTCATTCTTGGCCGAACCCTTTTCGGTCGTGCCGTACAGCCAGGGCCCATCGAAGCGCATCGCCATTTTGCCGTCGGCAAAGAGCTTGCGTACGTCGCTGGCGCTCATGTCAACCGGGCTGATGCCGCTTTTCATGACGGTTTTCCACCGGCTCAAGCCTTCCGCCATCTGCGGCGTATCGATGGTGATGTTGCCGTCCTTGTCGGTCCAGTAGGCGCCTGCATCAAGGATGTAGTTCAGCATTTCCGTCAGATATTGCCCCGGACCGCCTTTGGTTTCATGGCCGGTGCCAAACTGGTCGATGATGCCATCACCATTGAGATCCTTGGTCGTCGCCTTTGCTGCGGCCAAAAACTCGTCGTAGGTCTTCGGAACCGCGACGCCCGCTTCTTCCAAAATCTTCTTGTTATAGGCCATGACGAAGCCGAAATAGTTGGTCATGATGCAGACAGTTTCGCCGTTCCACTCGCATTTCTGCTGGCCGGCCCAACCGGTCATGTCGATGGTGTCTTTCTTGAGCCACGGGTCGAGAGGTTCGAGCCAGCCGCTATCTGCAAACATCTGAAATTCGAATGACGCCAAATGCACGATCTGCGGTGGCTGGTTGGCCGCGAAAAGCGTTGTCATCGTGTCGGCATAGGAACTACGCTCGGCTTTGGTGAATTCGATTTTCACGCCCGGATGCTGTTTTTCAAAGGTAGCAATGGCAGAGCGCCACCATTCGCCCGTGCCGGCATCGTCCGTTTGCCAGGAGATGAACTTCAGCACAGTATCGGCCATGGCGGGAGCAAATCCGCCCAGCGTCATCAACAATGCGGTCGCTGTGCCAAGCGCCAGAGTTCTCATTCTTTTGGTCATGGGTTCCTCCTCCAAAAAACCAATTCAGATACGTTCAAGAAGGGCGAGCGCCGCCTCCGACGGCTTGACGCCAAGTCCCGGGCCGGCCGGCAGGTAATATCTTCCTTCCCGGCAATCCATGTCACCGGTAAGCAGGCGACGGTTGGGCTCGAAAATCGAGTGCTGGAACTCGTGGCTGTTTAAAGTCGGCAATGTCGATGATGCCTGCAGGCTGGCGGCAAGGAAGATGCCGGCACCGACTGTCGCGTGCGGAATGACGTCAATGCCATGCTCGGCAGCAAGAACGCCGATGCGGATAAAATTGGTGATGCCCTTGTGCCCCATTTCCGGCTGCACGATCGCGATGCGGCAGCACTCGACGCGGGCGCGCATGTCCCAATGGGTGCGCCATTCCTCGCCAACGGCGATCGGTACATCTGTTCCTTTCGATACCTTTTCCAATCCGGCAATATCCTCCGTCCAGACCGGTGCCTCAGCGAACCACGGATCGAACAATTTCATCTCGGCAATCAGTTCCAGCGCGCGTTCCGGCGTCTGGTTCCAGTGCATGTCGGCGGCAATTTTTGCCTGTGGGCCAAGGACGTGCCGAAGATTGGCGATTTCCGCCGCCGGGCCATCGTCAGCCACCGGCGTTGCGAATTTGAAGGCGTTGAAACCACGGTCCTGCCAGTATTTAGCCAACTCCCCCCGCTCTCTCAACGTCTTTTCCGGCAGCCCGGAAACATAGGCCGAGAAGCTGTCCAGGCCGCCGCCGAGAAGGTCGCGAACCGATTTTCCGGCTTCCTGGCCGGCGATATCCCAGAGCGCAATATCGAGTGCGGCGAGCGCATCAACGTAAAAGCCCCCGGTGTAACCGCGCACGCGCATCATGTCGTAAAGATCGTCATAGATCGCAGAGGGATCGGAGGCGTCGCGGCCGATCACGAAACCGGCCAGCAGATCGTTGATGATTGCCGCCACCGCACCGGGCGCGACGATACCATAGGTCTCGCCCCAGCCGACAACGCCGGCCTTGGTCGTCATCCGCACCAGCACGCTGCGGTCAAAGGTAGGATAGACCGTTCGATTGCCCTTGCGCACGATATAACCGTTTGGATTGACGACCTCGCCTTCCCTGATTGCGCCAAGATACGGAACCTTACGTGGCTGTGTCAGCGTAAAGACCTCGACGGTTGCGACAGGGCTGTTCATGCGGCCTCCGGGGCCGCAAGACCCAGCTCAACCAGATTGGCGTCGATATCGGCAATGGCCGCCGCATCAAGCTCGGGTGTCGGCGCACGCACACTCACGCCTTCGATTACGCCACGACGCGCCAGCACATATTTGGTCAACCGCATGCGATAAACCGCCTGTAACACCAGAAGCGGCAAGGTGCGGACATAGATCTTGCGAGCCTCCTCCCGTCGCCCCGCGACAAGTGCCCGGTCGATGGCCACATGTTGCTCAGCGATCTCCAGCGCCGGCATGGCCGCCGTGGCACCACGTGCATATTCGTCGAGAATGTAGCGCGCGCCACCACCGCCGATGACGCCCTTCAGCGTCGCGGGCGCTTGGGCAATGATGTGGCTGATGGCGGGGCCAGCGGGGAGCGTCTCTTCCTTTACATAGGTGACCTTAGGCAAGGCACGCACGATCTCCACGATCGCCTGCGGCGAGAGGTCGGAGCCGCGCGGCGCAGGCGCGTTCTGCAGGATGATTTCAACTTCGGGAAGTGCTTCGACAACCCTGCCAAGGAATTCGGTCAGCGCCGGTACATCCGTGCCGACCGATTTGGGCGGCTGGACCATCAGGTGATGAATGCCAAGCGCCGATGCCGCCCGTCCATGCTCGACCACGTCACGCCAGTCGGCAGCACTGGCACCGGCGACGACCGGCACCCGCCCAGCCGCAGCATCCACGACGATCTTCAGCAGGGTTGCGCGCTCGGCGGCGCTCAAAGTCTCCACTTCGCTAGCGAAACCGGGAAAGACGATTCCATCCACGCCCTTGTCGAGCGCAAAGACCACAAGCCGCTTCATACCTGCTTCGTCAATGCCGCCATCAGCCAGAAACGGCGTGGGCAGAACGGGCAAAATCCCCCTGAGGTCAACCACCATCTTATCCTCCCAAATTAGTATCATATATTGACACCTTGAATTCACTAATTGACACTATCTAGTCTTCCGACTTATGACAAGCCCACAAATGAAATGAATGAGGAGGTCAAGACATGGCAGCACTGCCGACATCGATTATCGTTGACTGGGGTACGACATCACTACGAGCGACGCTGGCTGGTGAAGGCGGCGAAGAGCTCGATCATCTTGAAACTGCCGACGGCATTACAAGCCTTGATAAGGGTAAGCATGAGGCGGCGCTGATGGCTGCGCTTGCACCCTGGTTCTCACTTCACGGGGCCTTGCCCGTTGCCGCACTCGGTATGATCACCAGCCGCAATGGCTGGGTAGAGGTCGCTTATGTTCCGTGCCCGGCAGGCCCTGCAGAACTTGCCGCCGGCACGGTGCGAGGCTTGCTGCCGAACGGGTCCGATCTCGTTTTCCTGCCCGGTTTGAACGACCCCGCGCGCCAGCCCTTCCCGGACGTGATGCGCGGTGAGGAAACCCAGATCGTTGGCCACGGCCTTGGCGGAGACGCCACCCTTATCGTCCCCGGCACCCACAGCAAGTGGGCGCGCATTAAGGGGGGACGAATCGATGGCTTTCAGACATTCGTGACTGGTGAAATTTTCAACCTTCTCATCAATCACTCCTTCATTGCGCGAGGTTCCGCGCAGCCGCCGGTCGATGATCCGGAAGCCTATCGCTGGGGTTTGAGAGAGGCAAAGCAATCTGCCGCCATGCTGTCGCTGCTGTTTTCATCGCGAACCGGCGGCCTTGCCGGCCACCTATCGTCGGAGCAGCTGCGTTCCTATGTGCGGGGACTGGTCATCGGGCAGGAGTTTCGGCAAGCCCGAGAAGCCGGATGGTATGCTGAAGGAGAAGAGGCAGCTATCGTCGGTAATGACGGGCTGAACGATCTCTACGTGGTTGCCGCAGATGTATTCGGTCTCAAGACATCCGTGGCTGTGGATGACACCCTGACGAAAGGGGCGCTGGCTATCCTTAAGCAAACACTATCTTAACCTCGATTTTCCGCCGAGCCCCAGATTGCGTCATTCGTCTTTCAAACCAGATGTTTCAGGACTGCCATGTACGACTTCCCAGCTAGGCTCAGGACCCATTAAAGCTCTTGCGATGTGCCCCTTGTTTTGATTCACTAAGATCAAAAGGAGACACTGCCATGAGTGACCTGATGCTTTTGTCGGATGCACAGATGCGCCGGATCGAACCTTTCTTCCCGCTGTCACATGGCGTGCCGCGTGTCGATGACCGCTTGGTATTGAGCGGCATCATCTTCGTCCTGCGCAATGGTTTGCGGTGGCGCGACGTGCCGCGTGAATACGGGCCGCATAAGACCATCTATAAT
>NZ_FMUD01000089.1:0-1091 GCF_900100825.1 Agrobacterium sp. DSM 25558
ATATTTAAACTATAGTGATCTAGTTCTATCGCAGACAGAATTTTCCCCGGTCGCCATGACGGCATACCATCCTGTCATGCCGCTACAATTTTCTGCGAACTCCCCTCCCCCATGAAAGGTCCCATCCACGGGTCCCGCATTGCCATGGCTTGAGGAGGCATCTGTTCGCAGCAATAAGTCACCCGCGAGGAAAAATGTCGTTTCTTAAAAATGCGAGTATTCGCACTAAAATATTGGTTTTGATTATTCCTTTATGCCTCGTCGGGTTAGGAGCCTCGATCTTCATTTCAAGTCGCTATAAACAGTCGGACACGGCGTATTCGGATTTTATCGCAAAGGACAACAGCGGATCTGTCGATATTGCGAGAGCAAATCGTAATCTCGTTGCGACCGCTTACAGCGCCTACCAACTGTTCGTTTACCCATCGCAGGATCCGAGATTCCAGTCCACTCTCGACTTCTACAATGACGCCAAAACCAAACTGTTCATGCGACTGCAATTGGCGAAGGAAAAAATCCCGGCGCAGAGCGCGGCAATCGATGCGCTTACGATTCGGATCAAGGAAATCGTTGCATTAACAGATCAGGCCGTTAAGTTCGGCCAAGCAGATCAGGACGAACAGGCAACCGCGACGCTCGCAAAAGCAGACGCACTAATCAAGCCGATGACGGCGGACCTCGCTGCCTTTCTTGATGACGTGGCGAAGAATGTAGGTGTCCAAAGTGACGCCCTCACGGACCAGACGAACTCCACGATTTTCATGTCTTTAATGGTCGTGGGCCTCACCTTCACACTCGGTATCATCGCGGCTCTGATCGTTGCGGCCAAGGGCATCACCACACCCATCGCGAACCTGCGTGAACGCATGATGACGCTGGCACAGGGCCAGACGGCAGCACCCGTCGATGGGCAGGATCGTAGGGACGAAGTCGGCCAGATGGCGCAGGCCGTTTCCATCTTCCGCGATAACGCTCTCGAGAAAATCCGTCTCGAACAGGAAACCGAAGCAAACCGCAGCGTGTCCGAAAAGGAACGCATCGAGCGTGAAGCACAGAAGACCAGGGATGCGGCGGATACCCAGTTTGCCGTC
>NZ_FMUD01000010.1:0-164056 GCF_900100825.1 Agrobacterium sp. DSM 25558
CGCACACGCCGTCCTCATCATGGACCAAGCCGGATGGCATATGTCCAACAATCTCGTCGTCCCAGGAAACATCACCATCCTGCCACTGCCGCCCAAATCACCTGAGTTGAACCCCGTTGAAAACATCTGGCAATTCATGAGGGACAACTGGCTCTCAAACCGCGTCTTCAAGTCCTACGAGGATATCGTCGATCACTGCTGTTACGCTTGGAGAACGCTCCAGCAACGTCCATGGAAGATCATGTCAATTGGCCGACGCCATTGGGCGCAACGGTTCTGATCAATGACGGTTGGTATTACTTGGCGACGTGCGTACATATTCAGTTCTGATAGCGTTAAGAAGGGGGAACTTTGAAGAGTCTCGCATGTTCGGCGTGTGAATTCTTTGGAGGAATACCTAATGATACGTCGTGTTACCGGCGCTGCATCTCTTGTGGCGGCACTTTTTGCGTGCAGTACGTCCTATGCCCAGCAGGGCGATGGAACTGAAGTCCAAATCACCACAAACGTGTTCAAGCCCAACAAGGTCGCACCGACGAGCGAGCGGGTAGGACAATTGAAGGTGCCCGACGGCTTCTCTGTAAAGCCTTTCGCCCAGGGTCTTGGCAACAGCCGCATCCTCGCCGTGTCCGACAAGGGTTTCATTTATGTCAGCCGCCGGGAAGAAGGCGATGTGCTGCTGCTGAAGGACGAAGACGGTGATGGCAAGGCAGATCGGGCACCGATCCAGGTCGTGTCCCGCGCGCAGGCGCATGGATTGGCAATCAAGGATGACAAACTCTACCTTGTGACCGTCAAAGAAGTCTTCGTTGCCGACATCAAGGCCGATGGGACCCTTGGCGAACTTGAGATGATCATCGGCGATCTGCCGGATTCTGGCCAGCATCCAAACCGCGTTCTTTCATTCGGTCCTGACGGGATGCTGTACATCAGCGTCGGCTCCACTTGCAATTCATGCAACGAAAGCAATCCTGAAAACGCAACGATCATTCGCGCGACGCCGGACGGCAAGAGCCGGACGATTTTCGCATCCGGCCTGCGCAACACGATTGGTTACGACTGGCAGCCACAGACCGGTGAACTCTGGGGCCTGGACCACGGTATCGACCTGATGGGCGATGAGGTTCAGGCCGAGGAACTCAACAAGATCGAGCAGGGCAAGCAATATGGCTGGCCACATGTTTATGGCGCGGGTGACATCTATCCACAGTCCACGCCGGTTGGCGGGGTGACGAAGGAACAGTGGCGCGACCAGAGCCAGCCGATGGTGATCGGTTACACGGCCCATGCAGCGCCGATGCAGATGAAGTTCTATCGCGGAACTGCCTTTCCGGCAAAGTTTGCAGGAGATGCCTTCGCCACCATGCGCGGTTCCTGGAACCGCAACCCGGCCTCCGGATATGAAATCGTCCGCATTCACTTTGAGAACGGCCAGCCCAAAACAATCGAGCCATTTCTGACCGGCTTCCTGACGGATGGTGGAAAGACACATTTTGCCCGCCCTGTCGGTCTTGCCGTCGCTAAAGACGGTTCGCTGCTCATGGCGGATGATGCCAATGGTGTCATTTATCGCATTGCCTATACGGGTGATGCGAAAAAGGCTGAGACGGCTGCCACGGCACCGTCAGATGTCATGGAGGCACAGGCAAAAAAAGGCGCAGATGTGCCGTTGGCTTTGAAGCGTTCCGAGACAGACACACAAGGCAAAATCACGGTCTCCACTGAGGCGTTCTCCAGCAATCAGGCGATCCCAACAAAATACAGCGAATATGCCGATGGCGTTTCGCCGGCGCTTAGCTGGAGTGCCGTGCCCAAGGCGGCGTCCTACGCCATCATCATGGAAGACCCGGACTCTTCGCCGCTCAAGCCCTTTGTCCACTGGTTGGCGTGGAATATCCCAGCGATGGTAACGACGCTTCCAGAGGGTTTGCAGGAGCAGCTTCGCCTGGTCGAGCCGGAGGGCATTTTGCAGGGTCGCAACACATCCGGAACACACGGCTATTTCGGACCGAAGCCACCTCCTGGCGATAAGCCGCACCACTATCATATCCAGATCGTCGCTCTCGATTCCATGATTGATCTTCCTCCGACATCTGACCGTGACGCACTTCTGGCTGCCATGTCCGGTCACGTCATTGGCAAGGGTGAACTCGTCGGAACCTACCAGCAAAAGATCGAGCCACCCAAGCAATAACGAAATGTCACACCGCAGTTTCAAAGGAAATCTCATGCCCATCTCACGTTCCATCATTCGTACCGCGAGCCTAGCATTCCTGCTGCTTTCGTCTTCTGCAACCGTATGGGCCCAGCAGCCACCCTCAGCCCAACCGGCTCAACAAATGCAGCAGGCTGAGCAAGCAAAGCCTGATCCCCAAATGCAGGCTGTTCTTGATGCTCTGAAAGGGCTGGATGCCAAACCCTTCTCCGGCCTGACCGTGCCGCAGGCCCGCACGCAGGCAAGTGCCGCCGATGCCGCGCGCACGGTTCAGCGAGACAAGAAGATTTCTCCGATGCCAGAGGCGGGCGTTGCGACGACGGATATCGCCATTCCAAGTGCAGGCGGGGCGTTGCCCGCCCGCGTCTATATTCCCGAAGGCAAGGGGCCATTCCCTGTCGTGCTGTATTTCCACGGCGGCGGTTGGGTTGTGGCGGATATCAATACCTATGAAGCGACACCCAGGGCGCTTGCGCTTGGATCCAAAGCCATCGTTGTGTCTGCCGATTATCATCACGCACCGGAAAGCAAGTTCCCGGCTCAGCATGATGATGCCTGGGCTGCATATACGTGGACAGTTGAAAACATTCACACTTTGAATGGCGATGCCAAGCGGATTGCTGTTGCGGGTGAAAGCGCCGGGGCCAATCTGGCGGCGAACGTTGCTTTGATGGCGAAGGAGAAGAAGACAACGATGCCGGTGCACCAGTTGCTAGTCTATCCCATCGCTGGCAACGACATGAATACGCCATCCTATCAGGAAAATGCCGATGCCGCGCCGCTTGGCAAGGCCGATATGGAATGGTTCGTCTCGCATGTGTTTACGTCAAAGGATGAGACTAAAGATCCTCGCATCAATCTCGTTGGTCGCAACGACCTCGAGGGACTGCCATCTGCAACCGTCATCACTGCGCAGATCGACCCGCTACGCTCCGAAGGCCAGGCCTATGCTGAAAAGCTCAATGCAGCGGGCGTGTTGGTCAATGCGCTCAATTATGAAGGCGTAACCCACGAATTTTTCGGAATGGCCAAGGTAGTGGACAAGGCAAAGGATGCTGTCGATGCTGCCAATGCCGACCTCACAAAAGCATTTTCCAAAACGAAGTGATTACCTCACAAAGGACCATGACTATGAAGTTTTCAAACCTATCATACCTGGTATTATCCGTCGCCATGCTTGCCCAGCCTGTTACGGCGCAACAACAGAAGCACAAGCCTGCCGGCGACGCCGCACCCATGATGGTTATGGATCGGCCGACCTTCGTCAGCGTCGTTTCAAGCTCCAACGAGTTCGAGATCAAGTCCAGCGAATTGGCTTTGCAGAACGCGGAGTCTGCCGATCTCAAGGATGCGGCAAAGATGATCATCGCCGACCACCAGAAGGCGGGCGAGAAGCTGAAGGGAATACTGGACAAGTAGGGTGAGCCACTGCCGTCCCCAATCGTTCTTGCACCCAAGCAGCAGAAAATGATGGATCAATTGCAGACTGCCAAAGGCAAGGACTTCGACATGCTTTACCTCGACATG
Source organism: Agrobacterium sp. DSM 25558 (assembly GCF_900100825.1). Lineage (NCBI taxonomy): Bacteria > Pseudomonadati > Pseudomonadota > Alphaproteobacteria > Hyphomicrobiales > Rhizobiaceae > Agrobacterium > Agrobacterium sp. DSM 25558. Next base: position 3,743 of record NZ_FMUD01000010.1, read on the forward strand.
CAGGTGCAAGCGCATATGGAGGCGATCGCGCTGTTTCGGACCTATGCGGGATCCGGTGACGATCAGACCGTCGTTGGCTTCGCGAAGGAAACGTTGCCCAGCCTTGAGACGCATCTGTCCCACGTGAAGATGGTAAGCATCGAGCACTAGGACGCATCGCCAAAGCGCCAATCATTTTGCCTTCGGCGGGCTAGCGATCCGCTTGAAGGCATTTTCTTGGAAACTAACCCGGCGGCAGTGGGTTAGGTCTTCAATCATCACATCAGGAGATATCAGCATGGCTGACGACAGCACCACCACAATCCGAGCAACATTTGATACACGCTCTGCCGCCGATATTGCGGTGGAGCACCTTGTCCAGCAGCACGGCATTTCGCGTCCGGACATCTTTATTCAGTCAGCCACCGCGGAGAACACATCAGGGTCAGTTGCATCTGGTGGCGATGTCTCGAAAAGTGGTGCGGTGCGCGGCGATGCTCCTCTCGAAGGGGAAATCGAAGTGTCCGCAGACATCCCGTCCGACAAGATTTCCGCGGTTCAGCGTAGTCTCGGCGAGGCTGGGGCACTTCGGGTATCGGGCGCTGCATAAGGCGGTTCCGCGTTGGTGAGAAGGGGTGGATGCCATGGCCGACAATCTCAGCAAGTACCGATCCAAACGCGATTTCAAAAAAACGCTTGAGCCAAGCGGAGAGGTCGAGATCAAGGCATCCAACCGTCGCCGCTTCGTCATCCAGAAGCATGACGCGACACGGCTGCATTATGATCTTCGTATTGAGCTCGATGGTGTTTTCAAATCCTGGGCTGTGACCAGAGGTCCTTCTCTCGATCCTGCTGACAAGCGGCTTGCCGTGGAGGTCGAAGACCACCCCCTAGACTATGGCGATTTCGAGGGAACGATACCGAAGGGTCAGTATGGCGGCGGCACAGTCATGCTGTGGGATCGCGGCTACTGGCAGCCCGAGGGGAGCAAGACCCCCGAGGAGGCACTGGCGAAGGGTGATTTCAAGTTTACTTTGGAAGGTGAACGACTGCATGGAAGCTTTGTTTTAGTGAGGATGCGCAACGACCGAGACGGCGGCAAGCGCACCAACTGGCTGCTGATCAAACACCGCGACGATTATGCGGTCGACGAGAACGGAGCAGCGGTACTGGATGACAATCTGACGTCCGTCGCTTCCGGTAGAACCATGGAGGCAATCGCCGCTGGCAAAGGGAAAAAGCCCAAGCCATTTATGACGCAAGGCGATACGGTTGAGGCAGACGCGGTGTGGGACAGCAATGAGGGACTTGCCGCCGAGGAGCGCAAGGCTGGCATGAAGACGTCGCTGAAGAAGAGGTCGGCTCGACCTAAGGCAGCCAAGCCCACCAACGCTGAAACTGCGATGCCGAGCTTTATCGCCCCTCAGCTCTGCGAAAGCTTGACGCGTCCACCCGCGGGCAAAGGCTGGATCCACGAGATCAAATTCGACGGCTACCGGGTGCAGATGCGCGTCGCTGGCGGTGAGGTGACGCTGAAGACCCGCAAAGGTCTGGATTGGACATCCAGATGGCCTGCGATTGCGGAGTCGGCGTCGGTACTCCCTGACTGCATCTTAGATGGTGAAATATGTGCGCTTGACGAGCGGGGTGCGCCTGATTTTGCCGCTCTACAGGCGGCGCTGTCAGAAGGGACGACGGACGACCTCGTATACTTTGCATTCGACCTGCTGTTTGCTGGTGACGAGGATTTGAGAGAGCTTCCCCTGACGGAGCGCAAATCCCGTTTGGAAACACTGATGTCCGATGCGGGCGAGGGCGCACGCCTGCGTTTCGTCGAACACTTTGAGACGGGCGGCGACGCCGTGCTGAAGTCAGCATGCCGTCTATCGCTCGAGGGTATCGTCTCCAAGGAGGCAGATGCTCCTTATGCGTCCGGCCGGACGAAGACATGGGCGAAATCCAAATGTCGCGCTGGTCATGAAGTGGTCATCGGTGCCTATGCCAAGACCAATGGGAAATTTCGATCGCTGCTGGTTGGCGTCTTCAGCGGCAAGCACTTCGTCTATGTCGGGCGTGTCGGTACAGGGTATAGCGCGAAGACGGTCCAACAACTTCTGCCGAAGCTTCAAGAGATAGAAGCGGCCAAATCTCCATTCACAGGAATAGGGGCGCCGAAGACGTCAGACGATATCGTCTGGCTCAAGCCCGAGCTCGTCGCCGAGATCGAATTCGCCGGATGGACCGCGGACGGCCAGGTTCGACAGGGCGCGTTCAAGGGGCTGCGCGAAGACAAGCCTGCTGCGGAGGTGGAAGCCGAAGAGCCCGCGACGCCATCGGATGTGGATGTCGCTGATCCCGAGACCGACAAGCCACCACCCAAGCATTCCCGGAGGGGCGCAAAGGAAGAGGTCATGGGCGTCATGATCTCAAGCCCCAACAAGCCGCTCTGGCCAGACGCGGATGACAAAAAGCCTGTCACCAAGGTTGACCTCGCCCAGTACCACGAGGCTGTCGGAGCGTGGATGATCGATCATATCAAAGGTCGGCCATGCTCGATCCTTCGTTGCCCTGATGGCATTGGTGGCGAACAGTTCTTCCAGCGCCATGCCACACCAGGAACGTCGAACCTTCTGGAGCTCGTGACGGTCTTTGGTGACAAGAAGGCCTATCTACAGATAGATCGCGTTGAAGGACTTGCCGCCATTGCCCAGATCGGCGGGATCGAACTTCACCCTGGAATTGCTTGCCGGATCAGCCCGAAGTGCCGGGCAGGTTGGTATTCGATCTCGATCCAGGCCCGAATGTTGAGTTTCCAGCAGTCGTCGACGCCGCGCGCGAGATACGCGACCGGCTAGAAGAACTGGGCCTTGTCAGTTTCTGCAAGACGACAGGTGGAAAGGGATTACACGTCGTGACGCCGCTTGTCGCGTCCAGGGGAAAGAAGCTGAGCTGGGACGAAGCGAAGGGGTTTGCGCATGACGTCTGTCAGGATATGGCGCGAGATAATCCGGACCTTTATCTTATAAAGATGGCAAAGAACCAGCGGGAAGGCCGAATATTCCTCGACTACCTGCGCAACGACCGTATGGCGACGGCCGTGGCACCGCTGTCTCCGAGAGCACGTACCGGAGCGACGGTGTCGATGCCTTTGACGTGGACGCAGGTGAGGGCTGACCTTGATCCAATGCGGTTTACCGTTAGAACAGTCCCAGGCCTATTGGAGAAGAGCACGGCCTGGCAGGATTACCATGAGGGCCACCGGTCGCTGGAGCAGGCGATCAAGCGACTGAACAAAGCCCGGAAGGCGTCTGCCTGACGGGCTTTATTTTGCGCGTGTTTCTGCTGCGACCGATTTCTTGAGCGCGTCCATGATGTTGATGACATTGCTTGGCTTGGAAGGGGACGCAGGCGCCTTCGTTTTGGCACGGGTTGGCTTCTTCTGCTGTTTCTTCTTTTCCTTGATGATGTCGAGCAGACGGTCCTGCACAGGATCCACGACCATCTTCGCGTCCCATGACTTCGTCTGCTTTTTGATGAGCTTTTGGATAAGTGGCATCATGTCGGCGTCGGGCTCTTCATCGGCGATACCATCGAAATAGCTGTCTTCGTCTCGCACCTCGTCACCATACCGCAGGGTCCACAAGACAATTCCTTTGCCGCGGGGCTCCAGCATGACGGCGCGTTCCCTGCGCGAGATCACCAGCCGCGAAATTCCGACCATGTCCTGCGACGCCATAGCGTCGCGGATCACGGAGAAGGCCTCCTGCGCGATTTTCTCATTCGGAGACAGATAGTATGGTGTATCGAGCCATATCCATTCGATGGTGTCTCGTTTCGTGAACGTTGAAATATCAATCGTCCGGGTGCTATCCAGTGCAACGTTTTCGAGCTCTTCGTCTTCAAGGATGACGTAGTCGTTTTCGCCACGTTCGTAACCCTTGACCTCGTTTTCTTCCTTCACGTCCTTGCCTGTAACGGAATCCACGTAGTGACTGACCACGCGATTGTTGGTGGCGCGGTTCAGCGTGTGAAACCGCACCTTCTCGCTTTCCGACGTCGCGGGCATCATCTGAACGGCGCAGTTGACGAGGGAGAGCTTCAGGTAACCCTTCCAATAGGGGCGGACAGCCATGATGATATCCTCTTAACCGGCGCGACGGGTCGGTGCGAGCGTCGCCTTTGCTTTGGTCGCTGCCTTTTTAGGTTTTGCAGTTTCTTCGCCAGCGTTGGCGTTGGCAGCGGTCCGTTTTGACTTGTTTTTCTTGGCGTCGAGGCCCGCGCTCTGACGCAGGGCCTGCAATAGATCGACGGACTTGGCGGCCGGTGCGGCTTTCTTCTTTGGAAGCGATCGCCCCTCAATCTTCGCCTTGACGAGTTCTGCTACAGCCTCCTCATACCGATCATCGAAGGTGCTGGCGTCGAAGCTGCCCTTCTTTTTTGCGATGATCAGTTCAGCAATCTCGAGCAATTCGGGATCGCTTTTGACATCCGGCTGATCCTCGAAGGCTTCCTGCGACGATCGAACCTCGTAGTCGAAGTTGAGAGTGGAAGCGATGAGGCCCTTGCCATGTGGGCGGATGAGGACGGTGCGGAGGCGGCGGAACAGCACGGTCCGTGCGATAGCCGCAACCTTGGCCTCCTTCATGCCGTCGCGAAGCAGAACATAGGCTTCCGTACCCATCTTGTCTGGCGTCAGATAATAGGGCTTGTCGAAATACACGGTGTCGATGTCAGAACAGGGAACGAAGGATTCGATCGTTAGCGTCTTGTCGCTATCGGGGACGGCGGCCGCGACTTCCTCCGGTTCAAGAACGATGTATTGTCCGTTCTCGGTCTCATAGCCTTTGACCTGGTCTTCCCGTTCGACGGGGTCTCCGGTTTCACCATCGATGAACTCGCGCTTGACCCGATTTCCGGTCGCTCTGTTGAGCGTGTTAAAAGCGATACGGTCCGACGCCGATGCTGCGGTGTAAAGCGCCACCGCGCATGACACTTCGCCGAACTTGATGAAACCTTTCCAGTTTGCTCTCGGGGAACTCATGATACGCGCACTCCTCACACAACCAACGCGATTCAACCGAATCAGTGAGCGAATCGTTCCTTGCTAAAACGAATCGTTTTTCAATGACTTAGGCGCACGTGGTCTCCCGTTTTGCGAGTCTGTCTTAGGTCGCTGATTCGAATGCATCTTTTGACAGCAGCGCGCGTTTTCCTTGGACAGCAACCAAAAGGGAGATCTGTGATGACCAAGCGCGAATTGATCGATACCGGCACTGACAAGCGTTACGTACGCCGCGATGAAGACGGAAAGTTCAAGGAGAGCGTCGATGTCTCTCGTTCGCTTTCAGCCGATGCGCGCCATGACGCAAAGAATGATACCAAATCAGGCGAGGGCGACAGAGGCGATCGCAAGCGCTGACGCAAGCCGGTGAAGCTCGCCACCTATAATGTCAACGGCATCAACGGTCGCCTCGACATCCTCCTTCGTTGGCTGGACGAGGCGCAACCTGACATCGTTTGTCTGCAAGAACTGAAGGCACCGTCCAATAAATTTCCGCGCAAAGAGCTGGAGCGTGCTGGCTACGGCGCGATATGGCATGGCCAGAAATCGTGGAACGGTGTCGCGATCCTTGCACGCGGTCAGGAGCCGCTTGAGACGAGACGTGGGTTGCCCGGCGGCGAGCACGACGACCAAAGTCGTTACATCGAGGCTGTCATCGACGGAATGGTTGTCGGATGCCTCTACCTGCCAAACGGCAATCCGGTCCCAGGTCCGAAGTTCCAATACAAACTAGACTGGTTTCGGCGACTACATTCCTACGCGGAAGAACTGTTCGAGCTCGGAGTACCTGTAGCCCTCGTTGGCGATTTTAACGTCATGCCGACCGATCTCGATGTCTACAAACCGGAGCGTTGGGTAGACGACGCGCTGTTTCGGCCCGAGGTCAAAGCAGCTTATGCAAATCTGGTGGCTCAAGGTTGGACAGATGCGTTACGGCATCTCCATCCGAACGACCGGCTCTACACCTTCTGGGCATATTTTCGGAACGCATATGCGCGCGACGCTGGTCTACGGATCGACCACTTTTTGCTGAGCCCGGATCTCGTCGAAAAGCTCGTGAAGGCCGGAGTCGATAAGCACGTCCGTAGCTGGGAGCACACCAGCGATCACGCGCCTGTCTGGATTGAACTTGCTGAAAAACCGCCAAACAAAGGAGAGAAAAATGACCGATAATTGGAAACGTGAGGTTCGCTCAAAGCTTGAAGAGCTGGTCGATGGCCTCGTTGTAAACGGCATCAGTTATGAGGACGCCTGCAGTGTTATTGTCGTGGAGGTCAACGGCATGTTGGTGGCTCATGAGAATGATCCAGATCCCGCAGATGATGATGTGATCGAGGAGCCGGCCAACGACTGGCCAGCGGCGGAAGGCAAACGACCTGTAGATTGAAGGTTTGTGGCGGCCCCGGAGGATAATCCCTCAGGGGCCGTTCGACATCTTACTGAGGCGGCTGACCGTTCGACGCCGACATTCCACCATTGACAGGTAGATGGGAGAGGGCATCTATTTCCGCTGTAGCACAGATTGACACAGCATCTGGCTCATGTCACGACGAGCTTATGGCTCAACGTTTATCCCGCAATGTTTCGCTGACCCCCGAGCTCGAGGGTTTCATCAACGACAGCTTGGCAACAGGCGATTACGCCAATGCCAGCGAGGTGGTGCGTGCTGCTCTTTGCAGTCTGAGGGATGGCGGCCCTGCGCCTTTTCAGGTGCCAAAGACTTGGCCAATAGGCGGCGGTGAGTGCGGCGAAATGATCCGTTCCAAGGACTGGCTCAAAACCATGGCGGGGCCCATCGAAGGATGGAGCGCCGAGATGCGGGCGACGGTGGCAAACATCGTAAACTCGCCTGTTGCCAAGGTTTTGATGTGGGGTCCGCACCACGTCATGATTTACAACGATGCCTATCGTGAAATCGCTGGCGAGCGCCATCCTATGGCACTCGGCACACCTGTCGCTGCGGCATTTCCCGAGGTCTGGGACTGGAACCGCCCGATCCTCGAAGCTGGACTGCGTGGAGAAACAGTTTCCCACCACGACCAGCCTATCGTCTTTAACCGGGCGCATGGCCCCGAAACCCTCTATCTCGATCTGTTCTATACGCCCGTTTACGACGCTGACGGTGATGTCGGCGGCGTCATGTGCACCATTGTTGACAACAGCGCCCGTGTTATCGCCGAAAGGCGGCTTGAAGAGCGTGAGGCAGAACTGCGGCGTGTGACGGATGCGGTGCCGATGCTGATCTCCTATGTGGACCAGGATCATGTTTATCGATTTGCCAACGGCGCGTATCGGGATTGGTTTGGCGTAGAGCCGGGCAGCATGATTGGCCGCCACGTCCGCGATGTCATCGGTGACGCAGCCTATGACGATCGCCGGGCGTCGATCGCTCAAGGGTTGGCGGGGGAAACAATCGTTGCTGAAACCGACATGAGACATGCTGACGGCGGGACCCGCCGCCTTGAGATCCGCTATGTTCCACATGTAGAACCAGACGGTTCTGTTCCAGGCGTGCACATTCTGGGCATTGACGTCGAGGAGCGGGCACAACGTGAAGCCGTCGTTGCCATCAGCAACGGCCGGTTTCGAACCGCCATGGATGCAGTTCATGGCGTCCTTTGGACCAATAGCGCCGATGGCCGGATGGTTGGAGAGCAACACGGTTGGGCCGCTCTGACTGGCCAGACTCAGGAAGAATATCAGGGTTATGGTTGGTCTAATGCCGTGCATCCCGAAGACGTGGGCGCCACAGTCGAGGCCTGGCAGGCCGCTGTTGCAGTAAAAAGTATGTTCGTGCACGAGCACCGCGTGCAGCGACACGATGGTGCGTGGCGACAGTATGCCATTCGAGGTCTTCCCATCCTCGATACAGGCGGGGAAATCGTCGAGTGGGTCGGTGTCCACACCGATATTACCCATCAACGTGCGGCAGAGGCCGCTTTGCGCGAACAGGCGGAGACCCTTGCGCGTCAGGTGCGTCATCGTGAACGTGCGGAAGAGCAACTGCGTCACGTGAATGAAAATCTCGAGGCGCGGGTCATTGCAGAAATCGATGAACGGCGTCAGGCGGAAGCCAAGCTTGCGCAGTCCCAAAAAATGGAAACCGTCGGCAAGTTGACCGGCGGTGTCGCGCATGATTTCAACAATCTCCTACAGGTTGTCTCGGGCAATCTGCAGCTTCTTGCCAAGGATATTGCTGGCAACGAGCGCGCAGAAACCCGTGTCGCCAACGCGATGGCGGGTGTCTCCCGTGGCTCGAAGCTGGCGAGCCAGCTTCTGGCCTTCGGTCGTCGCCAGGCGCTTGAGCCGAAGGTCGTCAATATCAGTCGGTTCGTGCGCGGAATGGATGACATGCTGCGCCGTGCCATAGGCGAGGCGATCGAGGTTGAAACCGTGGTAACCGGTGGACTTTGGAACACATTCATCGATCCCGCGCAGGTGGAAAACGCACTGCTCAACCTGGCCATCAATGCACGCGATGCGATGGATGGCCGCGGAAAGCTGACGATCGAGCTCGCCAATGCCCATCTCGATGATACCTACGCGCGCTCACATGACGAGGTCACACCTGGCCAGTATGTCATGCTCGCCGTCAGCGACACCGGATCCGGCATGTCGTCAGAGATAATCGAGAAGGTGTTCGAACCCTTCTTTTCGACGAAAGCCGAAGGCAAGGGCTCTGGTCTCGGATTGTCCATGGTCTACGGCTTCGTCAAGCAATCGGGCGGTCACGTCAAAATCTATTCGGAGGTTGGCGAAGGCACCACCATCAAGCTTTACCTTCCCCGCGCCCTGCAGTCCGAGGACGTCGAGGTGGCTGTCGATACCGGTCCAATCTCAGGCGGCACGGAAACTGTTCTCGTGGTCGAGGATGACGATGCTGTTCGCGAAACCGTCGTCGCGCTGCTTTCTGACTTGGGCTACCGAGTGTTGAAATCCGTCGATGCGTCGAGCGCCCTCAACGTCATCGAGAGCGGTATTCCCATCGATATGTTGTTTACCGATGTCGTCATGCCAGGCACACTCAAAAGTCCCGAACTCGCCCGGAAAGCCCGCGAACGGCTCCCCAACATTGCTGTCCTGTTCACATCGGGCTATACCGAGAATTCGATTGTCCACGGCGGTAAACTTGACGCTGGCGTCGAGCTTCTATCAAAACCCTATACCCGCGAAGCACTTGCCCGAAAATTCCGGTCTCTTTTGGGGAAAGGCAACCAACGGTCCGTTCCTGCGGAGGCGCAGCAGGAACCAATGCCAGCACAGGCCGTCATCCCGACCGCACCATTGGTCACAGCACAGCTCACGGTCTTGCTCGTGGAGGACGACGCGCTGATCCGTATGAACACGGCCGAAATTCTGCAGGATGCAGGTTATATCGTGGTCGAGGCAGCCAGCGCAGAAGAGGCGATGGCAGCACTGGAAACGGTACCGTTTGATGTCCTTGTCACCGATGTCAATCTTCCGGGAGCCTCTGGTCCGGAGCTCGCCCGTCGAGCAAGAACGTTGCGGCCATCGGCTGCCATCGTCTTTGCAACGGGAGACACGTCCAGCGTCAAGAAGGAGGTTGGGGCGGGCATTCTGGGAAAACCCTACGATTCAGAAGCGCTGATCGCCGTCGTCGGCGCGACGTGGTCTGGTGTCACACGATCGATTGATGGTCTTGCGTCCGCTGATCAGACTGATGCACTGGGTGTTGGCAAAGGAACGGTGCAAGATTGAACGACATTCCTGAAATCCATGTAGAAACGTCCCCACTTGAGCAGGCGAACGATCCGGCCGAAGATCTTGCCTATCGGCTTCGCCAGCAGCGGCTGACGGCAGATTTTGGCTACTTTGCCTTAAAGACAGATGCGTTGGATGAACTGCTACAGGAAGCGACACGCGTCGCATCGCTTGGGTTAAACAGCGAATTTGCAAAGGTGCTCGAACATCAAGGTGGCGGTCAGGGCTTTGTTGTTCGCGCCGGTGTCGGTTGGAGGCCGGGCATTGTCGGTCACGCCACCGTTGGCGACGACCTCGAAAGCCCGGCAGGCTTTGCCTATCACACCGGCAAGCCGGTGATCTCCAATCATCTCGACAATGAGGAGCGGTTCCGCACGCCATCACTGCTGGTCGAACATGGAGTGAAGCGGGCCATAAACGTGCTGATTCAGACCGACAGTGAACGATATGGCGTGCTTGAGGTCGATAGTCCCGACGAAGGCAAATTTGATGAACTCGACACTGCGTTTCTCGAAGGTTTTGCCAATTTGCTGGGTGTTGCAATTCAGCGCAAGCAAAGGGACGAGACACTGCGTTTCAAAGAGAAGCAACTCGAGGCGACGATCCGGCACCAAGAAGTGCTCACGCATGAAATCAGCCATAGGGTCAAAAATTCCCTAACCGTTGTCGGAAGCCTTCTTGCGATGCAGGCCAGAGGTTCATCGAGCGAGGAAATTCGCAAGGCCCTAACAGATGCTCAATCGCGTGTTCAGACAATTGCGTCGGTCCACGACAGATTATGGCGCACAGATGAGGTGCACACCGTCAGCCTTGATGGGTTTATGATCGATCTTTGTCGTCAGCTTGAAACGATGGCAGGACAACATACGCTTCTGTGCGATGTGGAGCCGGTGACAATCCAGACGGATCAGGCGGTGACACTCGGTTTGCTCGCAAACGAACTTATTACCAACGCGTTTAAGTACGCATATCAATCCAACGCTGGGGAAGTTGTTTTAAGGATTTTCACCGTTGAGAACGGTGACCTGTATTTCTCGGTGTCCGACAAGGGCGCCGGGCTACCAGACAATTTTAACGAGACGAAAAAGAGCCTCGGGATGAAGCTTATCAGCAGTCTCAGTCAGCAACTGGGCGGCTCTCCGCATTGGATGAACACATCGCCGGGAACACGCTTTATGGTTCAGTTCAGGCCGATCAAGACGGACCAATAACTGTCGGTATCAGAAACCGGACATCGGCCAGAATGTCCTCAATCATTGTGGCGACGACTACCTCATCCTCGACAGTCAGTATGCTCAGCGAAGAGTATGGAGGATCACGTCTGTGAGCTCTGAGCACCAAAAATTGACTCGAATGTTTTACGCGATTGATTTTAAAATATTGATCATAGTTTGATTCATAGATGTCGCGAGGTAAAGGCGCGTGAAGTCGTTCGCTGTCATTAGTCGTCCGTAGAGATAGCCCTGTCCTTCATCGCATGCGTATTGACGCATCAGGTCTTCCTGTTCGGCGGTCTCAATGCCTTCAGCAATGCCTTCTAGATCTAATCCCGTCGCAAGTCAGTAGGAGTGGCGTCCCGGGCTTAGGATATCCAGAATACAATGGCGGCCATCACAAATCTCATCAGTCTGACCAGCGCCTACAACGGTTGCAGATGCGTGAGCGACCCGGAGGGAAACTCAGGAAGGCCGACATCGGCAAGACCATCAGACAAATCGTCGAGGATCCCGACGCTCATCGCATCGAGATCATGCAGATGATGCCGGATGGGATGAAGGCGGTAGAAATAACTAAAACTAAAGCGAAATAGTTTTCGTATCCGTTGAATCTTCTACCTAGGGACGTCCCTCACTTGATCAGAAAGTTCGCAAACTCGTCTTTTGGCAACGCACGACTGAACAGCCACCCCTGTCCGAATTCGACCCCTTTACCCTGAGGTATTCCGCTTGTTCAGACCGCTCCACCCCCTCCGCGACGATGCGTGCTCCAAGCAATTTCGCCATTTCGATGATATGATGAATCACCATGCTTTTCGGTGATGAGATACCAATACTGTCAACGAACGATTTGTCGATCTTCAGAACATCAGACGAAAGCTGCTCGAGATGCTGGAGGCTACCCCTGAAAGCATATCGGGGTCTTCCAGCTCGTCTTTACAGCTATCAACCATCTTACGGGGTGAGGTCATCGGTCTGTGACGTCACGCCAGGGACGCGGATGGCATAACGCTGCTTCGTCGCCAGCCCTTGATACGACGATAGTCCGTCGCACCGGTTAAGATTACGCGCCTTACCCATTCAAGAATTTCAGCACGTTTTTCCTCCGGCAATGAGTTGAAGTCATCCGGCAGATGCCACGCCAGACGTCGACGCTCTTCATGAGATACATCGTCACCGACATCATATCCGACCCCGGCACGAGACTGATGCGGAAGCTTTTCCTTGAAATAACCAAGTGGCAGTCGGTAGCGCCGCTCTATTCGATTGAGAATGCCCTGGTTGCCACACTGCGCGGCACCTTCGTTCCCTTCAACCAGCTCAACAAGGTCGTTGCTTCAAGAGCGTCACCGTCTCGGAATATGGCGCGATGCAAATGGTAATAGCTCTCACCGAAACGGTCGATATGGAATTGGAGAGCAGCCTGAAAAGATATCGGTTCCTCATAAGTCTCGAAGAGCGGTTCTGGTAACTCTTCGATGGGCTTGGGCTTCGGACCGGGCTTTGATCGATAACTGGTTTTTGCCGCGTCAGGCGTGCTTTTTTTGAAAGACTTTTTGCGCGGCTGCGTGTCTTTGTTGAATTGCAGGTGATTGAGGGCCTTCTATGGCTTGGCCCCGTGTCAGCGAGCCACCGTGATATCGCGTCAAAACCGTATTGGGCAATTCTCCTGAGTTCTGCTGATGTTTCCCAAGACCGAATGCGGGCGAAATTTCTCCCCAGTTGACGTGCGTGCCGAGCATTGGAGGTACACAAATTGCCTTCCTCATCATTCATGACCATCCTCTCGGCGCGTTTCAGCTAAATCAGTTCGGGTGATTGATTAGCGAGAGGCGGTGCCTGTGTAATTCTCGCCTACCTCGTGCCACCGAGTTTGGACCTGTATTTTCAATCAGCCGTCAAGTGAATTTCAAATGGTCACATATTGACTTTCAGTTAATCAATAATGCATTTTCAAACGGTCATTGAGAGGAATAAGGCCGTGATGCTCTATCCAAGACTCGTCGAGCAACGTGTTGCCGATGCCATGTTAGACACAAGGGTGATTATGATCGTCGGTCCCCGACAATCAGGAAAAACGACACTGGCAAAGAAGATAGCCAAAGAAGCCATGGAGTATTACACTCTAGACAATGCGACCACCCTGGATGCAGCGCGACAGGATCCGGTTGGCTTCGTAAGGCGTATAGATCGCGCCGTCATCGATGAAATTCAACGCGCGCCCGAGTTGTTGCTCGCAATCAAAGAAAGTGTGGATATCGACCAGCGCCCGGGACGGTTCCTCCTGACCGGTTCAGCTAATATTATGACGCTGCCACGTGTGGCGGACTCGCTCGCAGGACGCATGGAGGTCGTTCGATTGCTGCCGCTTGCGCAGAGCGAGATCAGAACCGCGGGCAGCAGCTTCCTGAGCGACGCCTTTCAAAATGAATCAAAGGTCGGAGAACCCGTCATCGGTGACGACTTGATGGCTGCGGTCCTTGCCGGTGGATATCCCGAGGCACTGAACCGCAAAACGTTGAGGCGCAAACACGACTGGTATGCGGATTATATCCAAGCGATCGTTCAACGCGACGTTCGTGATGTTGCCCAAATCGAGCAGATTGCGAAAATGCCGCGCTTGCTGCGCATTCTAGCTGAGCATTCGGGACAACTCGTGAACTACTCCGGAATTGGTGCCCCCATCGGGATGAACCACGTCACAACCCAGAAATACGTCGGTATATTCGAGAGCCTGTTCCTCGCCCGAACCGTTCAACCTTGGTTTTCCAACAAACTAAAGCGCTTGACCAAAACCCCTAAAATACATTTCCTCGATTCTGGTCTGCTCGCATCTCTTCGTGAACTGTCTCTCGAGAGAATGCGGGACGACAGAGGGCAGTTCGGGGCGTTGCTCGAGACTTTCGTTTTTGGGGAGATACTCAAACTCGCCAGTGCCGCACATACACGATTTGAGTTTTCGCATTTTCGTGACAAGCAGCAGAATGAAGTCGATATTGTCGTTGAAGACAGGCGGGGGCGGATTGTCGGTATCGAGATAAAAGCCGCAGCATCCGTCACAAATTCCGATTTCTCTGGCTTACGAATTTTGGCCGAGGAATGCGGAGAGCGCTTCGTATCAGGCATGGTCCTTTACGACCACCACAAGGTAATTCCATTTGGAGAACGTTTATCAGCGGTTCCAATTTCGGCGTTGTGGCATTAGCGCCTGGAGATTCTCTCTAGGCTCCAGACGCGAGAGCGGTCCTGGAAGTCCGACGGCAAAAAAATAAGACTCAGGTTCGGTTCCCTTCAAGAGCTCCACACCCAGTCTTTGATCTCCGGCAAATCGTCAAAATGCTCGCGGATGTAATCGTGGTGTGTTGCGAGCGTGTCGGTGCAATATGTCAGCAGGTCAGCGCCATCGATCAGCATTTTTGGAACGTACCGCAGAACGTCCAGACATAGATGCAGGCGGCTGATCTTGTTTAGAACCACCATGTCGAACGGCGTGGTGGTTGTTCCTTCTTCGAGGTAGCCACGCACATGGAAGCGGTCGTGCGCTTCACGGCCAAGCAAGAGATCGTGGATGACGCCCGGATATCCGTGGAATGTGAAGATGACGGGTGCCGTTGTCGTGAATATCTCTGCAAATTCGATGTCGCTCATGCCATGGGGGTGCTTGTTTGCGGGACATAGACGCATCAGATCGACAACATTGACGATGCGAACTTTCAATCCCGCAGTTTTTTGACGGAGCAACCATGCCGCGGCAATCGTTTCCTGTGTCGGGATATCGCCTGCACAGGCCAGAACGACGTCCGGCTCATCGGGTTCATTACTGTACATATCCCAGATGCCAGCACCTTTCGCGCAGTGTTCGCGAGCCTCATCCATCGTCAGCCATTGCAACTGCGGTTGCTTGTCGATGACGATGAGATTGAGATAGTTGCGACTGCGGAAACAGTGGTCAGCGACGGACAGAAGGCAATTGGCATCTGGCGGAAGATAAACACGCGCAACTGCTGGTTTGCGGTGGATAATGGTGTTGATGAAGCCGGGTCCCTGATGGCTGAAGCCATTGTGGTCATTCCGCCAGCAGGTCGATGTCAGGAGATAGTTCAGCGACGGGATATCGGCGCGCCAGGGGACATGTTTTGCATGTTCCATCCACTTGCCATGCTGCATCGACATTGAATCGACGATCATGGCGAAGGCTTCATAGGTTGCAAAGAGGCCATGGCGGCCTGTCAGCGTATATCCTTCCAGCCATCCGTGGCAGCAGTGTTCGCTCAACACCTCCATGACACGACCATCATGGGAGACGTGGTCATCGCCCGGCAAGATCTCGCTCACCAAGCATCGATCGGTCACTTCGAAGATTGCTCCAAGCCGGTTGGAGTTGGTTTCGTCGGGACAAAACAGACGAAAGGTGTGCGGGTTCTTGATGTAAATATCGCGAAGATAGTCTCCGAGGCCCGCCGTAGACCCCATCCGCTCCGTGGCGCGTTGCTCCAATTGGACGGCATAGGACCTGTAATCCGGTAGATCGAGAGGCTTTGTCAGCGTGCCGCCATTGGCATGCGGGTTTGACCCCATGCGCGACGTCCCCTCGGGAGAAAGATTTGCGTATTCTGCGCGGAACGTTCCGTTGCGATCAAACAGCTCTTTCGGTCTATAGCTGCGCATCCAGTCTTCCAGAATGGTGAGATGCTCTGGCTTTGTCCTAACCTCAGATACAGGCACCTGGTGGGCTCGAAACGTGCCTTCGATGGGAATGCCGTCAACGACCTTGGGTCCGGTCCAGCCTTTTGGCGTGCGCAGGACGATCATTGGCCAACGAGGTCTGGTGCTTGCGCTGCCATTGCGCGCCGATGACTGGATCGCGCGGATTTTCAAGACAGCGCGCTCGACCACGCCGGCGAAAAGCTGATGGACGACCACGGGCACGTCACCCTCGACGAAATAGGGCTCGTAGCCTTGGCCCTCGAAAAACTTCCGCAAGTCTTCATCGCTATGACGCGCAAGGACTGTTGGACCGGCGATTTTGTAGCCATTGAGGTGCAGGATCGGGAGAACTGCTCCGTCGCGTGCTGCGTTGATGAAGTCGATGCTTTTCCAGCTGCCAGCCAGTGGTCCGGTTTCCGCCTCGCCATCGCCGACCACAGCAACGACAAGAAGGTCAGGATTATCCATGACCGCTCCGAAGGCGTGGACCAGAACATAACCGAGTTCCCCGCCCTCGTGGATCGAGCCGGGTGTGGGAACGCTGACATGGCTGGGTATGCCGCCGGGTGTCGAAAACTGCCGGAACAGGCGCAGCAGACCGGCTTCGTCCTGTGTTACGTCAGGATAAAACTCAGTGTAGCTTTTTTCAAGATAGACGTTTGCAATCAGGGCAGGGCCACCATGGCCGGGGCCAGCCATGTAAATAGTGTTAAGGTCGAATTTCTTGATCAGGCGATTCATGTGAGCGTAGATCAAATTCAGGCCTGGGGACGTACCCCAATGCCCCAGCAGCCTCGGCTTGATATGCTCGACTTTTAGAGGCTCGCGTAGAAGTGGGTTCGCTGAAAGGTAAATTTGCCCCACATTCAGATAGTTAGCTGCCCTCCACCACGCATCGATCTTGTGAAGTTCCTCACCACTGAGTGGCTGCGCCGTCTGATTGAGATGATCCATAGTTGCTCCTGTGGCATCTGGTTTTGCGGCTTGAAAACGGAAACCAAGAGGTTTGTCGTGCGCGTGGAAACGTGGGTGCTTGGCGTCTAGCCTAGTGGCCTGGCCCAGTTCGCCCTCAGTGCTTTCAGCAAGCCGAAGGCATCGTCTGCAATCACCTGCTCTTCATCCGTCGCAATCACAAAGACCTTGATCTTGCTGTCCGTGCTGCTGATGAGCTGGGCGTTCGCCGCATTCGCCTCAACATCGATGTCGAGACCGAGCCAGCCGAGATGCGAAGAGATGGCTGCCCTGATCGATGGTTGATTTTCACCTATTCCAGCGGTGAACACGAAGGCGTCTATTCCGCCCAGAGTGTTGACGATCCGTGCGGTCTCACCAGCGGTGCGAAACGCAAACAGGTCGATGGCCTCCGTTGCCTCACGGAGATTACTTTCAAGAAGGACGCGGCTGTCCGAACTGATGCCTGAAACGCCCAGGAGGCCGCTTTCGTGATATAAGAGATGCTCTAGCTCTGCCGGGGTGCGGTTCTTTTCAGTGAGCAGATAAAGCAGGACGCCGGGATCCAGCGCGCCACAGCGCGTGGCCATCGGTATGCCGTCCAGCGTCGAAAACCCCATGCTGACATCGCGGCTCAGGCCCCAATCCATCCCGCAGAGGCTGGAGCCGCTACCAAGATGGGCGACAACGACTTTTGCATGCGCTACCTCTGGTGCCACTCGGGCCAACTCCCGGGCAATGAATGAATAGGATAAGCCGTGAAATCCGAAACGCTTTATGCCCTGGTCATGCAGGGCACGGGGCAGGGCGTATCGTTTCACAAGCGCAGAGTTGGTGTTGTGGAACGATGTATCGAAAGATGCGGTCTGGAACATGTTTGGATGCAGTTGCAACACCGCGTCAATCAGCTCGAGGCTGTGCTGCTGGTGGAGAGGAGCCTGAGGAAGCAGGCTCTCCACTGATGTCCGCACCGAGTTGTTCATCGCCACTGCACCGTGGAAAAGGTCGCCGCCATGCACCATGCGGTGGCCGACCGCCGCGATATGTGAGATATCGATATGGGAAGCCAGACTTGTAAAAACGGTTTCAACAATAGCGTTGGGATGCGGTTCGCCGCCGTGCTCAAATGCGATCTCGGATGTCCCTGACCCCTCAATATGGAATCTTAAAGACTTTCCCTGAAAATCGATTGTGCCATTGCCGATCCTTTCGGGAGTGCCGGTTACCAGGCTAAAGAGACCCATTTTGATGGACGACGAACCAGCGTTGAATGTCAGGAGTTTTCCGTCGTTCGATCGCAGACCTTGACGACGGTGATCAGACGGCTCAAGCATCTGATCATCCTAATCGTTTCTCGCGCAGCGGCCAGACAGGGTCTCAATCTCCACGCTGAAAAAGACGGGCAGAGATGCAGGTTTGGGAGGCTCAACTCCGGCTGGTTTATATGCACCGGGTTCCCACCAGTCGTTTTTCTTTTGGAGGAGTGACCAAGCATACATATGCTCTCCATGCCACTTTTCGTCATCAGGCAACTCTTGGTAACGTCCCTCGACCAGAACGCTTTGCCACTCCTGTTTTGTCTCTACATGATCCAGTTGAAGACAGACATGCGGGTCGGCGCGCAGGCTATCAATCTTCTTGCCCGGCATCGAGAAAGCGTAAAGCATACCACCACGATAAATGTACTGGAGCGGCACGATATAGGGTTTGCCGGCCGCTATGCAGCCCAAGTGGCATATATTGTTGGCTTCGAGCATGGCCCGGCATTCAGGCGTCGTCATCTCTTGCACGTTCATGTGGCAATCCTGACGAAAGCTACGAGCAACATCCGGAGGAGAGCTGCTGAGCGAAGTCCGGTATGCGCCTTTTAATTGTAGTTCGCAATCATAAGTTTTCATTGGAGGAGGCGCAATCGATGCTCGATCAATGAGGCGCAATGCTGACATCCCAGCCATTTAACGGGAAACGCCGAGACCGGACGAGGCGCCATGGCGGTATTCCAGAGGAATACAGTGTCCCGCGACACCACTGAAACGCACGATCATGAAACTCCCGATGGCTGCTTCGAGCCGGTCTCTACCTCGGACATTCATCGCCGATATGCCAGCTTATCGTTTGAAGTACCAGTTGCACTGCCAGTCAGCGATCGGCCCCACTCCAGCCTTCCCAGAGGCTCAGTAGTTCCCTGGACTGAAAATTTAAAGCCGGTATGATTTATAGAACCAAGGGATCGACGGTTCCTATTCCTTCAGTGCGATGGCAGAATCATAACTGCCGACGTCCATCCACGTGACGCACTGTTCCCAAAGCCTTTTCGGCCATTTCTACGAGGCGTGCATCACCGTAATAATCTCGATGCCCTGCCGAACCCGATAAGGGATGATATAGGAATGTCGGACAATACAACTTCGCGCGTGCCGGTTATGCGACCGATACGACCAGCGGCTGGTAGCTCTGCCAACATATCAACGAGGCTACAATCCGTGCAACGGCCCTTGCAGCGGCATCTGGGTCTTCATGCTCAATGTACGCACCAATTTCGTCAAGACGCTGCAACGCCCGCGCTGTCCAGCGAATGCGCCTCTGCTTCATGACTAAGCAGTCGCCTTGATATGTTTATCGATTACGCGTGCCACGTCTTCATCACTTGCGACTTCGCCCCGGTCCGCCTCCGCAATTCCGGCTTCTATTTCCGCAAGCTGCCATTCTACGCGTGAAACGAAATTTTCAATGGCCTGCGCTGCCATGTAAGAGCGGGAACGGTCGAGCTTTTGAGCAATCTCGTTCAGGCGGTTGGCCACCTCGTCTGGGACGCGGATCGTGAATGCGGTCATTAAAAGACACCCTATTGTTCACCTCGAAAATCGTTGAGCCACTTTGGTTCGTCAAGGTTCAATAGATTATCTTCCAAGTTTCTCCTGCCGTGCTGGGTCACCTTGGCCTATCGGATGATCTTTCCGATGATGGCGGCCGCACTACGCTCAACAGCGAAAAGCATTACCCATGTCTCCGGTACAAAACGTCACCTATCTCTCAGGTCGGACAGTGAATGCTGGACCTGTCCTGGCTTCGTCCCCAAGTCCTCTTAGCGAACATAGGCGAGGGGATTTGCAAGGTTGGGCGAGGAAATTACATCCATGTCGATCCCGTAGATGTCATGCAGCACCTTTGGTACGAGAATGTCGTTCGGCGGTCCGCTGGCGACAACGGACCCTGCCCTCAATGCGTGAATGCGGTCACAGAAACGGGCTGCCATGTTTATGTCGTGCAGAACGATGATGACGCTCCTGCGGCATTCGTGCGCCAGACGTCGGACAAGCGTAAGCACCTCGATCTGATGGGCGACGTCGAGTGCTGCTGTGGGTTCGTCTAGTAGGATGCAATTCGCGTCTTGAGCGATCATCATAGCGATCCAAGCGCGTTGTCGTTCGCCACCCGAAAGGGTTTCCACAATCCGGTCGCCCAAGCTCTCGATTTTGGTAGCTTCTAGGGCGGCCTCAACCTTTTGGTGGTCTATTTGTGAAAATCGGCCGAGTGCACCGTGCCACGGGTAGCGACCACAGGCTATGAGCTCACGGACCGTCATCTCCGACCCAGTGCTGACGTCTTGCGGCAAATAGGCGACCGATCGAGCGAAGGCTCGATCCTGGAAAATCCGCAGGTTCTGGCTGTCGTAGGTGACACGTCCAGTCGTCGGTAGAATTTGTCGGGCGAGGATTTTGAGAAGACTGGATTTTCCTGAGCCGTTGTGCCCGACGAGAGCTACAACCTCGCCGGCAGGGAAGTCGAGGGTGACATCCGACAGGATTACGCGGCGGTCAATCACAAGTCCTATGTTCTGAACAGCGAACGCCTTGGTGACCCACTCTGCTTCGTCGATCTCTTGAGCTATCGCCACATCAATTCCTTTCCTTTGGGACAGTCTGGTGGCCGTATCATCTGAATGTTGTAAGGGTTGAAGCGGAAAATCACTACGCAGCGACGGGTAAAGATGCGAAGCGCACCACTATCCCATGTCTTGTTTTGTAAGTGGGCACGTCTTGCAGTAGCCCAAGGATGGGATCAGATACCGGATGCAACAGACCCGCCGTTTTCTGACCTGTGTCTCACCAATATGAGTATAGCGAACTGGTTCAAAAAGCGGGTTGGGTTCGCCAGAAGACAGTCGGCGAGCCCTTAGGAGCAACCGTGCTTGCTCAACGCTTTTTTTCGCAGGGGCAGATTTTTCGCTGTAGCTGACAACGTTCTCGACGATATTGCCTGCATTGCTCCAGAGAACTTTTTGCGACAGTCCTGAAGCACCAGCGATGGCGCCGATGACCGGGGCGATATGTGCGTCAATCACAAAGGAAAAACGTTCGTCTGCGGTCTGTGCAGCTATCGCTAAGCCAGCATGTGTGAGGCAAAAGGCTCCTGGACGACCAAACTCGTCCAGTGTGATACCGGTGACACCAAGGTCAAGCGGCAGCCTCCAATCAAGCATGAGCGCGGCCGCGACCGAGGGAACAATCAGTTTTGAAAAGTAGATTTTCGACCACTGCGACGCGACCGCTCGTCGTTCCGGTTTTTGATAGCACGTGGAAAACTTTTCGAGGATCGCAGACAGACGATCGGGTTGCATCAGGTCAGCGACGGGTTCGAAACTGCGGGTATGGTCTTTGATGACGAGCGCTGCTCCTACAGCGGCCAGGTCTCCGCGGAATAATCCTGCCAGTTCGGGATTCATCGACGCACCAAAAGCAGTCCGTAAAAGCCTGCACCAATAATCATTGATACCAGCCCGGCCGGGACTTCCCAGGGGAATGCGATGGTGCGTCCAACCCAGTCTGAAAGAACAAGGATCGTTGCACCTATGAATGCCGCTCCTGCCAATTGGGTAACCGGTTTTCGCAAGCCGATCATGCGGGCGAGATGCGGTGCAATCAGCCCCGCAAAGCTTAGGGGCCCAACGATCATTGTTGCCGTTCCCGTGAGCCCGGCGGTCATGAGCAACATGGTCAGACGGGCATTTGCAAGAGGCAGGCCGACCGAGATGGCAGCCGAAAGCCCCAGCGGAACGATGGTCAGCCATCGACGTACCAGCGGCAGGAGTATCAGAAATATCAGAAGTAACACGATGGCGACGACAGCGTCTTCGGCTCGTACGGAATAGGTTGATCCCGACATCCAACCCAGCATCCGAGTGACGCGGATGTCGCCGAACAGCACCGAAACGGAGATGACCGAGCCCGCCAATGCGGTGACGGCCACGCCATTTAGGAGCAGCTTTTCCGGCGCGAAAGCCGAGCGTCTCGCGATGCGCATGGTGAAGGCTAGGAACAACAGGCAACCCAACGTCGCCAGAAGCATTGTCTGGGTGCGCCCAAGTGGCGGTAGAAAAAAGACGACGGGGATCATCAGCAATGCGGCGCCAGAAGAGACCCCCAGCAACTCTGGACTGGCAAGCGCGTTTCCGGTCATCCGCTGCATAAGGCAACCCGCCATCGCCAACATCGCGCCGGCGCTGGCAGCAGCGACTGTGCGCGGAAGTCGCCATTGTAACAGATTAACCCAATCTGTACCGGTTGCTATGTGCCAGCCGTCGGGAAGCCTGCCAACACTGGTGGCGATCAGTGCGGTGAGCACAAGTGCGCTGGCCACTGCAAGCAAACTTGTTCTTGGACTGCGGCAAAGCGCCGGCAGGTGCGGCTGCCGATGTCCGGCAGGACTGTTTTTCACCCTGCTGAGCAGCCAGATCAGCATAGGCGCGCCAAGAATTGCGGTCACCGCACCAGCTGGGATTTCGATTACAGTGATGAATGTTTGCAGAGCCTGATCAGTGACCAGCAGCAGACCTGCCGAAATCAACGGGGCCGTAAGCAGACGATCCTTGAACCGTCGCGCGCCGCTGGCCTGCGACAGTCCGGCGCCGGCCAAGCCGACGAAGCCGATCACGCCCAACTGGGCAACGACCAACACTGCTGGAACGATTGCAATCGAAAGCGCCAGCGCTCGCAGTCGAGCCGGGGAAATCCCTAGCCCACGGGCAGAAACCTCTTCCAGTCCAATCAGCGTCAAAGGACGGCACAACCAGAATGCCGATATCCAGGCCGCAGCTAAACTGGGCAACAGCAGGAGGGCTACGCGCCAATTGTCCTGCGTTAGAGATCCGACCTGCCACGTGAGAAGTTCGCCAAGGTCCTCGAAGTTGGCCAGGATCAGCATGGCTGTCAGTGCGTCCAGACATAGCGATAACACAAGACCGTTGAGGACAAGATACAACGGAGAAAAGTTGCCGCGTGCCGATAGAGCCAAAACCAATGCAATGGTCAGTGACGCGCCCAAGAGGGCAGGCAGTGCAAAGCCGAATACGAGCAGGGGAGGGAACCACAGCATGGCGATTGCTACTCCGACGCGCGCGCCTGAAAAAATGCCAAGCGTACCTGGTTCCGCAAGGGGATTGCGCATCACCTGCTGCAGGATCGTGCTGCTGAGGCCGAGCATTAACCCGCTCAGGATGGCGACGACGAACCGCGGTAATAGGCTGAAATATACCGCAACCTGATCAATATTAGTCAGATCCGGGTCGAGCGCAGTTGCCCATCCGGGCGTAGAGAGGTTCGTGGATCGCAAACTGAAAATGAATAGCGCGCATCCTGCTGTTATCAACAAGGTTGCGAGTAGCAAACCCCGGTTTCTGGCCGGGCCGCCAGTTATGGCATCAGACATCCTTCACCTGCGCAAGACCGTTTTCCAACTGCGTTGCCAGTCGCTCGATCGAGCGTACTCCGCCATTGGGGTAAATAACCGGCATCCGCAAGACCCGACCGCCCCGCACGGCTGAAAAGGCGTTCCAGAGCGGGCTTTCCGCCAGACGTTCCAGGGCGCGGTCGGTCTCTATGCCCCGATCGAAATGAATGATGATTGCATCGGGCACATCCGCCAGACGTCTTAGGGATACTGAAGCTACTCCCGATCCGTTGACACGACCGCCAAAGGCATTGCGCAGGCCTAGACGTGCCAGGGTATCGCCAATCATGCCGTTGCCACCAAACACTGCGGCGTTGCGACCGTCACGCGTGAACCGACACACATAGACAGGACGGCGCAGGCCACTCAAGGTTCCACGGGCATTCGCAATTGCCTGTTCGCAGGCAGCGATCGCGGATTCTGCTTCTGTTTGTCTGCTCAGAAGCTTTGCTAGTTGCCGCAACACGGACTGGACGAAAATGACCGCCGGAATGTTTTTGGGAAAGACCGCAAACGGCAGTACTTCGGTAATCCTGTTTAAATTGTCGAGACCCGCGGTTTGCCAGTCGGCCATCAGCAACAGATCCGGCTTCAGAATCTGCAAAAACTCGAGATTGGGCTCGTTCAACGGGCCAAGATCGGCGACCTTGTCCGACAGGGCAGGCTCGGCCACCAGTCGCCGGTACAAAGGAATGTTGGCAATAGCGACGGGTTGAATGCCAAGCGTCAGCAGCAATTCGGTTAACAGCAGATCCATGCTTACGATACGCTGCGGTGTCGCTGCCTTGGCAGTGCCGACCCAGGCGAAAAGGGCCGGAGCGGCCAAGGCCACCCCGATGAACTTTCGCCTGTCGAGGAGTGGCGCTCCTACCATTTGTAAGAAAGGGTCGCGAACACGGTCAGTGGCTCGCCATAGCGGCATCCATCAGACGCGACGCAAGTGTAAAACTGCTTGTCGAACAAGTTGCGCGCGTTCAGTTTCAGCGTGGCACCATCGAGTTCGTTTTTGAACTTACCCAAATCGAAACTCGCCATCGCGTCGACAAGCACGTAACCTGGGATGTCGCTGGTACTATCGGTAAGATTGGTCTCGCCGACATAGCGGACACCACCGCCGATCTTCACGCCTTCCAACCCGACATCGTCGAGTGCATAATCTGCCCACAGAGAGACATTGTGTCGAGGAACCAGAGAAACCTGCTCGCCGATTTCGGCCGTTTTTGCGCTCTCAGTAATTTCTGCATCCGTATAGGCATAGGCTGCGATGAGACCGAGATTGCCGAATTCGCCGCGTGCTTCAAGCTCGAGGCCGCGCGATTTCACTTTTCCCTGCTGGTAGGAAAGCCCGGCGGAATCATACGTAACGACATTGGTCTGTGTCAGATCATAGACAGCCGCGCTGAACAGCATGTTGCTGCCGAGTGGCTGGTAGCGCAGACCGGCCTCGTACTGCACACCCTCGTTGGGCTTCAATGCTGCCTTCGTAATATTATCGATGCCTGCCTGCGGCAGGAACGACTGACTGGCACTAAGATAAGGCGCAAATCCATTGTCGAACAGATAAACAAGACCAACGCGTCCTGTCAGAGCGGAATCCGTCTGTCCGGTAATGACCCCTGTTTGATAGCTCTTCGACTCGCTGTTTGCCCAGTCGTGCCGACCGCCCAGAAGCAAGACCCAGTGATCGTCGAACTTTATTTGATCCTGCAAATAGACCCCATACTGATCACCAATCGCATCAGCGCCACGATCAACGGCGTAGTTGATGGACGGCGATCCGGTATAATTGCCGGTGTCGAGATCAAGGAAGTCTGTTGCCGCACCCCGGAAACGATGGGAATCATATGAGCGGCGGTAATAATCAAATCCGCCAAGGACGGTGTGATCAGCACCCAGCGCATCGAAAGAGTATTCAAGTGAACTGTCCGAGGTGACGCCATAGGACGATTCGTTACGTGCGCTGCCCAGACGTGCCAGCAGCCCGCCGTTCCTCGACAGGGGAGCAAGATTTCCCATCATGTAATTCCATTCAAGGTCAGAACGGAAATAACGATTGCTGTTTGAAAGCTTCACACCATTATCGAACTCGTGTTGGAAGATCGTGCCGATCGCGTACATGTCGATGTTGTATTTGTCGAAACCGTCTATGCCGAGAAACGTGTTCCTGGGAATATTTCCGGCACTGACATCAGAGTAGAGGAGCGGCGTGGCAAACCGGGTATGAATGTGCTGGTAGCTGGATAAAACCGTCAATGACGTTGCTTCATCGGGCTTCCAGGTCAAGGCAGGTGCGATGTAGGTCTTGTTGTCAGGTGTGTTGTCGACCCAGTTGTCGGCATTGCGCAACAGTCCTGTCAGACGGTACGTCAGCACCCCGTCATCGGTGACTGGTCCGCCGAAATCACCTGAAATCTGCTTGCGGTTGTTGCTGCCATATTCGACGTTTAGCTCGCGCAGCTCCGTATCGGTTGGGCGTTTCGATACGCCGTTGACGATGCCACCAGGAGCCAACTGCCCATAGAGAACCGATGATGCGCCTCTCAGAATCTCGACTCGCTCAAGGCCGTAAGGCTCCTGTCCACCATCATAGACATTTGACTGAAACTTCATTCCGTCGCGAAGTGTGCCGGTATTGCCATTCGCCACATTGAAGCCCCGGATTGTAAAGTCATCCACAATACGGCTGAAGGTGCCAGACTGCGTCGTCACCCCGGGAGTGTAGCTGAGTGTGTCGGCGACCGAGGTCGCTTTTTGATTGCTGATCTGGTCTGCCGTCACGACTGTGACAGACTGCGGTGTCTCGATGAGGGGAGTGTCTGTTTTGGTGGCAGATGAGTTGCTCTGGGCGAGATACCCCTCGACCGGGCCAAAGGCATTTTGTCCTTGAACAACAATGGTCTCTAGGACGGTGGACGCACCTGATGAAATGACGCTAGTCTTTTGACTCGCAGCGCTCGCTATGGTGACGGAGGTTGGGCTGGTAAAATTGTATGTAAGGCCGGTTCCGTCAAGGATCTGTCTGATGGCGGCTTCCGTCGAGGGCGCGCCTTTGGTGCCAGGCGACGTTCGTCCCCGCGTCAGCCCGGCATCATATAGAACCTGAACACCGCTCGCGACACCGAACCTGGACAGCGCTGTATCGAGTGCCCCTGCCGGGACGGAAATCTGTTGCGTCTGTTGCTGAGACCAGCTCGGTCCTGCGGTCATCAATGATGTCCCGATCACTAAGGCAACCGCCGTCGTGACGTTTGAAAGATGGAACCGGTTTTTTTTCGCCGCGCCGCGTTTCTGCTTGCTCATCATAGTCCCCAAAATATGCTGCCCATGGCACGGTTTTGCCGACACCACTAAAGACAAGAACGAATGTCCGCGCTGAAGCCGAACTCGCTTTTGATGATTTTTCTGAGAAATTTAGCCGAGCGGCTGAAAATGGCCGTGGGCGCTAACGCAAAATGACGATACCTGCGGGCAAGCGCGTTGCTGAAACATTCAGCGTCGCCTCCAACTGGGCAATGATCTCGTTGGGCCGGGACAGGTGAAAGACACCAGAAACGCGTCTTTGACCAAGCGTACTGCTAGCGATAACGACAGTGCCACGTCGATGGCGATTGATGTCCATCACGACACTGGACAGGGGCTTGTCCCGAAACACCAGTAGCCCGCGTCTCCACGCGGCCATGTTTTGCGGTTCGTCTTGATTGATCTCGCCCAGGCCCGTATCGAAATAGCGGACCGACTGACCAGACTTCAAAAACATCTTCCCACGACATTCGACTTCGATCTGCCCTTCCAGGCATTCTACGGACACTTCATCTGAGCCACGTCCAATGGCAAAGTTTGCGGCATATGCGGTCGTGATGCCGCTCTCGGCGGAGAGCCGAAACTGGCGTTGGGAATCGGGGACAACATGGAATACCGCGGCGCCGTCGCTGAGGGTCAACGCTCGCGTGTATGAGGTGAAGTCCCATGACAGACTTGACCCGCCATCCATTTCAACGGTCGAGCCATCGGCAAGCATGACGGTCTTCTGTTCTCCGCGCGCTGTCGCAAAATCGGCTGCAAGTGCCGAATAGGATGGGGTTATTCCCAGGAAGGAGCCTACGACAGCTGTTCCAACGCCGGACGCAGCGATGGCGCCTCCACCGATAAACGCACGGCGGGATAAGCCCATGCCCCGTGAATGGTTTCGCGTTAACGCCGGTCCCATCGTTTTCCAGAGCCGGGCCGCATCAACGAAGGCCTGCTCGTGGCTGGGACTGATGCCGCGCCATGCCTGCAGACGCTGTACATCATCCGTCGTGGCGTCGCCTGACGTAAGGATCACAATCCATTCGGCTGCCTCCTGCGTGAGGGGTGAGCCGCGTTTAATCTCGTCGTCGAGGGGCATGGGGCAAAATCGATCAGGATATCAGTCAGCGAAGTTGTATTACAATGATAAGACGATTGGCAGCAGTGGTGCCGAAACCCGCTGGCAGATTATTTTTCTGGATCAGCAGGTTCGTGCAGGCGTGCGAAGCAGTATTCGATTGCCGCTCGAATTTCCAGTTCAATGGTTCGGGTCGAGACGCCATGGGTCGCCGCGATTTGCCGATGTGGCTCGCACTCAACGCGTGCGGCAAAAACGATTGCTCGACGCCTTTCAGGCAATTCGTCCATGATTTTCAACAACCTCGACAGTGTGTCGCGAGACATCAAGACGGCTTCGGGATCGGGTCTGTTATCATCGACATTCAGGAGCTCGTCAACCTCATGCGAATGGAGGCGGCGGCGGTGAGCCGATCGGCTGTGGTCGATAGCAAGATTTTTGACAAGGCGGCGGAGGTAGGGGACGGGAGCGACAAGGGTCATCGCTTTGCTTTGGGAAAACCGGATCCATGCCTCCTGCGCCAAATCCTCGCCATCTTCAGCGGATCCGGCGCGTCTGGACAGGTAGCGTGATATTCCTGCGCGTTCGCGCATGAAAATTGCGACCATTTTTTCATCGTGGCTTGCCATTCGTTGCGGCCCCGGCCGATATGATCGCTATCCGGTGACTGGATCAGCACCATGAGTTCGTTGAGACTTGCATAGCGACGAGCCGGATAAGAATCAATAGTGGAGCGTGTCGATCATCTTATTGAGCGCTAAGTTCAGCCTGCCGGAGCAAATGATGTCTTCAAGAGTGGGACCCCGAAGCGCGTTTTGATATTGGTCGCCAGTTCAATTCCTATCAAGAGCAGTCAGATAGCTTGAGTTTGCTTTACGCGTTCAACCCGGCAAGAGCAGCAGATCTTTGGCAATTTGCATAGCGGTTCACTCATGTAATTATGCACGGCAAAGATTGGCGATCAAATGGCTGCGACTACCCAACCGGAGAGTGCCACCTATTAACCTCTTGTAGCACCGGTTACCGCACTGCGGATATGCGAACGAGAGACGCCGAGGTCCTGCAAGGTACGGTCGTCTAGCGAACCTAGTTCATGCATGGCGCGACGGTTAGAGGCATATGTCTTGATTTTCTTGAAGATGTTCATTGTAAGCTCCTGCTTTGCTGCGCAATATATGTGCATTTTGTGATGAAATAGAATGCATATGCGCGCAGGTTGGGCATGCCAAAAATGCATGTCACGCCTAGATTGCTATCAAATCCTATAAAAAGCCCTCTCCCGCCATCGTGAAACGCTATGGCGGCAGAATGGAGTTGTGTTGGCCAAAAACGCTTTTATGAACCTACTGTGATGGTGTCGGCTACGCGCTGGCGCAAAAAATAGAACCGCAAAAGCGGCAGCAAGCACGTCACGGCATGTGCCGGACGAAAGCATCCGAAAAACGGAGTGGGAACATGAAACACACGCTAACTCGCAGAATACTTTGCATTTCGACAGCAGTTCTTTCGCTGGCGTCGGCTATGCCGGCTATTTCAGGACTTGCTCAGGCGGCAGACGACACGATCAAGCTTGGTCTTGTCGCGCCAATGAGCGGACCAAACGCCCGTTACGGCGCATTTTCCATGCACGGTGCTGAGCTTGCAGTTAAAGAAATCAATGAAGCTGGCGGCATCGATGGACGCAAAATAAAGCTTTTCAACGCAGACAGCCAGGGAACGCCGGTTGAAGGTGTTTCCGCCACGCGCAGACTGATCGACGAAGATGAAGTCGATTATGTGATCGGCGACGTTTCCAGCTCCGTAACACTCGCGATGCAGCCTGTCGCAGAAGATTCTGGCGTGCTCTTGCTGAACGCGGCTTCATCCAACCCAAAAATTACCTATGGTGCTGGTGTCGGCGGCTTTAAGTGGACGTTCCGCAACTATCCAACCGATGAAAATCGCGCCTTGATCGTTGCAAAATATGCAGCTGAACAGCGCGGCTTTACCAAATTTGCTGTTCTGTCCGTCGATAGCGATTATGGACGCTCCGCCATTACCTTCACCAAGAAGTATCTTCCCGAATTCAAGGGCGAAATCCTCAGCGAAGATTACTACAAGGAAGGTGAAGTCGACTTCCGCAGCGTTCTCGCCAAAATCCGCGACAACGGCGCTCAGGCAATCATCATGTATGGTTTGGCCGACACCACGCCAATCATCGCCCGCCAGATGGTTGAGCTAGGCATTGCCGGCAAGGTAACGCTGATTGGCAATGGTGAATTCAACACCGAAAAAACTATCAAGTCTGCACCGACCGCCATGGAAGGCGCTGTCGAGGCGGCGGCTTGGCTTCCTGCCTTCGATTCTTCTGCCAGCAAGGCCTTCGTCGAGAAATTCACGAAGGAATACAACGAAGCACCAAACAACCATGCTTATGTTCACTGGGACACGGTAAACTTGCTTGCCAAGGCAATCAAAGAAGCCGGCAGCCCGGACCGTGAGAAGGTTCGCGATGCTCTCTCCAAAATCCAATACAAGAGCCCTGTTGGGGACGTCACATTCGATGACCACAACCAAGCGCGTCTGCCGATGATCCTTCTTCAGATTGAGAACGGCAAGCCGAGCATCAAGGGTGCCTTCACAGCAGATATCCAGTATCCTGCCAAGTAATGCTTTCTGGAGGATAGAACCATGTTCTCGACAGTTCTCGAGCAGATTATCAATGGTATTGTGACGGGTTCCGTCTACGCCATTGTCGCAGTCGGCATGACGATGATTTTCGGCGTGCTGCGGGCGATCAACTTCGCTCATGGCGAATATTACATGCTCGGGACCTTCGGGGCATGGTTTGCCATCGACTATCTCGGGCTTTCCTACGAGACTTCAATCTTCGTAGGCGTCCTTTCCACCATCGTTGTTGCCTATATTGTCGGGCAACTGGTCATGCGTCGCATGGTTGGTGCTCCGGCTGAATCCGGCGTGCTTGCAACGCTAGGTATCGCACTGGTTTTGCAGAACACGGTGATCCTCGTGTTCGGCGGGGGCTACAAGTTCTTTGCTGGCGGTTATATCGAGCCGGTTTCGATTCTTGGCTTCAGCCTTGCGCAGCAGCGCATCCTCATTCTGGTCGTGTGCCTGCTCGTCTTTGTCGGCCTTGAACTGATGGTAACTTACAGCCGCATGGGCAAGGCGATGCGGGCCGTTTCGCAGAATGTCGAATGCTGCGAAGTGGTTGGCATCGACGTGCCACAGATCGTGATGCGGACGTTCGTTCTTGGTGCTGCACTTGCTGCCCTGTCCGGTGTCCTCACGGCACCTGTCAATGTCAGCGTCTATGGCGGCATGGGTGAACTTATCACCTTCAAAACCCTCCCAATCATCATCATGGGTGGTCTTGGCAACGTGCGGGGAACCTTCTTTGCAGCCATGATCCTTGGTGTCGCTGAAAGTCTGGTTGCAACCTATGTGGGGCTTCAGTTCCGCGATACGGTTGGCTTTGCAACCCTTATCCTGATGCTGATGTGGCGTCCACACGGTCTCTTTTCGACGCAAGCGCGCTTCTGACGCGCATCCGCCGATCAATCCTGAATTCGAGGACCCGACATGGCTATTACAGAAACAACACAGCCGATAAGAAAGCGAGATCTGCGTATCCCGCTGGCTGTTATTCTGATCGTTGTCGCACTTGCCGCGCCCTTCATCGGCAGCCGATACGTTACACACTCTCTGATCATCGCTTTGATCTTCATGCTTCCCGCCCATGGTCTTAACCTGCTGGTGGGCTATACCGGCCTGCTTTCACTGGCGCAGGCCGCATTCTTCGGCATCGGTGCTTATGTTGCGGGCCTGCTTGCCGTGACCTACGGCACGCCCTTCTATATCAATATTGCGGCGGCAGGTCTGGTCACTGGTGCCATTGCGCTTCCTTTAGGAATTCCAGCCCTTCGTCTGCGTGCAACGTCCTTCGTTATGTGTACGCTCGGCTTCGTTATCATCGGACAGGCCATCGCCAAAAACTGGATTGCCGTGACCCGCGGCGACATGGGCCTGTCAGGTATTCCAAAGCCCTATTTCGAGCTTGGCCCTTTGTCTTTCACGGTCTCTGGAACCACCGCGTTTTATTATCTCGCGCTTTCCGTTGGTGCCTTGGCAACCTTGGCTGTGTGGGCCATCGTAAGATCGCCAGCCGGACGCAATATGATTGCCATTCGTGAAAACGAAACACTGGCGGAATCTGTTGGAATTCCAACATGGCGCTATAAGCTTATCGTCTTCATGCTCAGTGCCGTCTTCGCTGGTGTTGGTGGAAGCCTTTATGCCCATTACCTCACGGTTGTCAGCCCGCTGACGTTCCAGATGTACTATTCCACGACGATGCTGATCATCGTGCTTGGCGGCGGTGCGGGTACGATTTCAGGCGTGGTCTTCGGTAGCCTGTTATTTGTGGGCTTGACCGAAGCGCTCAGAATCACTCCGGAACTTAGAATGATTGCCTACGGGCTTTGCCTTCTGGTGCTGGTATTCTGGTTCAAAAAGGGCTGTGCACCTCTCATCAACCGCTTCTGGAACCTGATCGGAGGCACGAAATGAACCACCTTCCTATCCTTGAGATCAGCAACCTCACCAAGTCTTACGGTGCCGTAAAAGCCGTCAATGACGTCAGCGTTCATGTCAATCGCGGTGAAATCGCGGGATTGATCGGCCCGAATGGCTCAGGCAAATCCACATTTTTCGATTGCAGCACGGGCCTTGGAAAACCGGATTCTGGTACTGTCAAACTTGATGGTCAGGATATCACAGGCTGGACGTTGAACCGTATTGCGCGGGAAGGCCGGATGCTGCGGTCGTTCCAGAAAACAGTCGTCTTCAAGGCGCTGGATGTGGAAGAAAACCTCATCATTGCCGGGCAAATGTTCACCTTCCCTTCGATCCTGTCGACATTTGGTCTTGGCCGCATGTCCGAGACCCGTGTTTCT
Organism: Agrobacterium sp. DSM 25558; assembly: GCF_900100825.1. NCBI lineage: Bacteria > Pseudomonadati > Pseudomonadota > Alphaproteobacteria > Hyphomicrobiales > Rhizobiaceae > Agrobacterium > Agrobacterium sp. DSM 25558. Next base: position 36,431 of record NZ_FMUD01000010.1, read on the forward strand.
GCTCTGCGTGGACGCGCTCGTGAGCTGATCAAGATGGCGGGTCTGTGGGACGTGCGCCACATGCCTGCGGGCAACCTTTCGGGCGGCCAGCAGAAGCTCATTCAGTTCGCATCAATGTTGATGCCGGAACCGAAGATCATTCTTCTGGATGAGCCGATGGCAGGCATCAATCCGAAAATCATCGAACGTGTCGTCGATACCATTCGCTACGCGAACAAGTCCCTCGGAACCAGTTTTCTCGTCATCGAACATAACATCGATGTCGTGACCAGCATTTGCGAACGTGTCATCGTTCTCGATCAGGGAAAGAAGCTTGTCGAGGGATTGCCGCACGATATCATTGCAGACCAGCGTGTCAGGGAGGCCTATCTTGGTGGCTAATTCCAACCTTACGATCAAAGATCTCCGCGCAGGCTACGGTTCACTTGATATTTTGAACGGCGTCGATCTCGACATTCCATCGGGTCAGTTCGTCGCGCTGATGGGGCCGAACGGGGCTGGTAAATCGACGCTTCTGAAAACGCTTTATGGTATGACGACCGTTAAAGGCGGTGTCATCGACTGGCAGGGCAAGAATATTGCCGGTGCCAAATCCAGAGCGATTTTGGGCGAGGGCATTTCCTTCGTGCCGCAGGGGCGCTGTAATTTCCCCGTCATGACGGTGGATGAAAACCTGCAAATGGCCGCCTATACGCTGCGAGACGCCAAGGTGAAAGCGGACAGGGACTATGTCTATGACCTGTTCCCCATTCTGAAAGACCGTCGCGCCACGCTGGCTGGCAATATGTCTGGTGGTGAGCAGCAATTGCTGGAAGTCGCCATGGCGGTGTTGCAACGGCCCAAGGTCTTGCTGGTGGACGAGCCTTCGGTTGGCCTGTCGCCCGCCGCCATCGGCATCGTCTTTGATGAGCTTCTTCGCTTGCATTCCGCAGGACAAACCATTCTTCTCGTCGAACAGAACACCAAGAAGGCAATGGAAGTCGCGGAGCGTGCCGTCATATTGCGTCTGGGTAAGGTGATTTGGGATGGTCTGCCCAAGGACATTACGCATGACGAATTGGGCGAACTGTTCCTGACCGGAAAAATGCGTGGTGAGACCGAGGCTGTTCACTAGCCTTGCCTGAACATAATCACAGAACAATCTAAGGAAACTTCCATGAGCACTTTTGTGCCTGCATTGCGCGTGTCCAAAATCAAGGTGTCTCCAAGCACCGCTGCCGCCGCGCGCGCCCGCGAATTGAAGGCCGCAGGCCGCGATATTGTCGATATGACGGTGGGCGAACCTGATTTCGATACGCCCGATGACGTGAAGGCTGCAGCCCATGCGGCAATCGACAAAGGCGAAACGAAGTATACCGCCGTCAATGGCACGCCTGCATTGCGCAAGGCGATTATCGGCGATTTTCAGCGTCGCCTGAATGTCAGCTACGCCGAAAACGAGATTTGCGTGGGCGGTGGTGCCAAGCAAATCCTGTTTCTGGCCTTGATGGCAAGCGTTGAAAATGACGCCGAAGTCATTATCCCGGCACCCTACTGGGTTTCCTATCCCGATATGGTCATCGCCAATGACGGCAAGCCTGTCATCGTGCAATGCCCGCAGGAGCAGGGTTTCAAGCTGACACCGGCGGCACTGGAAGCGGCGATTACGCCGAAGACGCTGTGGTTGATCCTGAACGCGCCGTCCAATCCAACCGGCGCGGCTTACAGCAAGGACGAACTGAAAGCGCTTGGCGAGGTTCTCCTTCGTCACCCGTATGTCTTGGTGCTGTGCGACGATATCTATGACCAGGTCTGGTTCAAGGATGAGCCGATGACGACGCTGGTTGCGGCGGTGCCGGAACTGAAAGACCGTATCGTCCTCGCAAACGGTGTATCCAAATCCTACGCAATGACCGGATGGCGTATCGGTTATGCGGCGGGGCCAGCTCCATTGATTGCTGCGATCAACAAGCTGCAATCCCAGATGTCATCCTGCCCGTCTTCAGTCAGTCAGGCTGCTGCAGCCTACGCACTGTCTGCCGATCAGTCTTTCGTCAACGATAGCGTCAAGGTCTACAAAGAGCGCCGCGACTACGCCTGCGAACGGTTGAATGCCGTCCCCGGACTGTCATGCCTTGTGCCAGACGGCGCATTCTATCTTTTCCCCAATTGCAGCGGCGTTATCGGCAAGACGACGCCGGATGGCAAAACCATCGAAAACGATCTCGATTTCGTGCTTTATCTGCTGGATGGCGTCGGCGTTGCGGCTCTGCAAGGTGCGGCCTACGGGTTGTCGCCCTATTTCCGCCTGTCGATTGCGACCTCCATGGACGTGATCAAGGCTGCTTGTAACCGTATTGAAAGTGCAGTCGCTGCGCTTCGCTAAAGTCTTTCGTCGGGCAGGGCTTGTATCACACCTGCCCGACGTTTTAGGTTTCGCCAAAGGGTGGGACCATGAGCGTTGATTTCAGAAAACTGAAAAGTTTCGTCAAGATCGTCGATACCGGAAGTGTATCGCGAGCAGCCGCTATTTTGCGCACGGCCCAGCCGGCACTGTCCCAGCAAATCGCATCGCTTGAGGCGCATTTCAAGCACAAGCTCCTGATCCGTAGTAATGTTGGCATAACGCCCACCGAAGCGGGCCTCATTCTTTACCGACATGCGCAATTGCTGTTGAAGCAGCTTGAGCAGGCGCAGACCGACATCAATCTTTCCACGCAGTCCCTTGCCGGGCGCGTATCGATTGGTCTCGCTACCTATTCGACTTCCAGCGCGCTGACCCTGCCGATCATCCGGGAAATGCAGGCGCAGCACCCGCAAATCGTCGTGCATATCAATGACAGTTTCGGCCACATCCTGAGCGAGCTGATCATGACTGGCAAAATGGATATGGCGCTGATCTATGCGGCAGACCCCATTAAAGGCGTAACCTTGCAGCCGCTTTTCCGCGAAGAAATGTTCCTTGTTTCCCCGCCTGGAACAAAGCTACCGGGTGATCAGGGAGAGCCATTGCCCCTGTCGGAGCTGGATAATATTCCGCTGCTCTTGCCGAGCAAGGGGCACCTTTTGCGTAGGCTCATCGATGAAGCGATGGCAAGAGCGCGGGCAACACCGAAAGTCATATCGGAAATCGAATCGGTTCCGGCACTCAGCGCCGCGGTTCTGGACGGCATGGGGTCCACCATTCTGCCCGCATCCGTCGTGACAGAAAACTCCGCTTTTGCAGGAGCAGAGATACGCGCTTTGGTGAAGCCCGTTATTGAGGCGACTGTTTCGCTTTGTATATCCGACCATCTCCCGCTGTCAGAACCTGCGCTGGCGGCGCACTCCGTCCTGCTCGGCGTCGTCAGCAAATTGATGGCTGGCGACCATCCGGGAATTCGTGCCGTCTGATCAAATTGCCATAAGCAAACCCTATGGCGGCAGACCATAGTTGTGTTGGCCAATCATGTCACAAGTCGCCTAACCTCATGACAGATAACGGGTCCAGAAAGTCGGACCTAACCTGTTCGGCACCTCGTTGCCTTACCGTTTCTCTGAGGAAAACATGGCAAAACTGGCATTTGATACCGGCGGCACCTTCACGGATTTTGCTCTTCTGGATGACAATGGCGAGCTTCATCTTCACAAGGTTCTCAGCACACCGAAGAACCCTGCGGAAGCTGTCGTGCAGGGCGTTTCTGAACTTCTCGAAAATTTTTCAGGTGCGATTGCGATAGAGAACCTGCAGGTGCTTGGCGCAACCACGGTTGTGACCAACGCGGTTCTGGAGCGCAAGGGCGTTGAAACCGGCTTTGTCACGACAGACGGTTTTCAGGATATGCTCCGCATCCGCAACGAAGGCCGCTATGATCTCTACGATCTGAATATCAAATATCCAGATCCGCTGGTTGCCCGCGCAAACAGCTATGGCGCGCAGGAACGTATTGCCGCAGACGGCACGGTCGTGACGGAACTGAAAGAAGAAACAGTTCGTGAGATCGCGATCAAGCTCAAGGACAAGGGCATTCGCTCTGTCGCGGTGTGTCTCCTTCACGCTTACAAATATCCGCAGCATGAGCAGCGTGTCGCAGCGCTTCTGCGTGAAGAATATCCTGATATCTTCGTATCGCTTTCCTCGGAAGTCTGCCCTGAAATGCGCGAGTTTGACCGCGCCTCCACGACTGTCGTAAACGCTTACACCCGCCCACAAATGGCAGGCCATGTGGCCAACCTTCAGCGCGAATTTGCCGCAAAGGGTATTGATCGTCAGGTTCTCTGGATGACCTCTTCTGGCGGTCTTGTTCCCAGCAGCCGCGCCGCTGAACTGCCTGTGAGATTGATTGAATCCGGTCCTGCTGCGGGCGCTGTTGCCGCTGCGGAATTTGGTCGTATCGCTGGTGAAGACAGCGTTCTGTCATTCGACATGGGCGGCACGACTGCGAAACTCTGCCTCATCCCGCATGGTGAGCCAACAGTCGGTACTGATCTTGAGGTCGCGCATTACCAGCGTTTCCGCAAGGGCTCAGGCTTTCCGCTAAAAATCCAGTCCATTCAGATGATCGAAATCGGTGCCGGTGGCGGCTCCATTGCTGCCAAGAACCCGCTTGGTCTTCTTGATGTTGGCCCACATTCTGCCGGTGCAATGCCGGGACCAGCCGCTTATCAGCGCGGCGGCATACAGCCTACCGTGACCGATGCCGATATTCTACTCGGTTATATGGGCACGGAATCTTTCGTCGGCGGATCGTTCAAGGTTTCTAAAGACGCGGCCCGCGAAGCCATGGCGAAACTCGCCACGTCGCTCGATGTAAGCGTTGATCGTTGCGCATGGGGCATTCATGACCTCGTCAACGAATCCATGAGCAAGGCTGCGGCGATGCACGCGACTGATCTGGGCGTTGACCCAAGATCATTGCCAATGGTCGCCTTCGGTGGCGCTGGCCCGGTCCACGCTTACGGCATTGCCAGAAAGCTCGGCATCAAGCGGGTTATCTGCCCAACGGGTGCAGGTGTTACCTCCGCCATCGGTCTGCTGATTGCGCCAGTCGCCGTTGATCTTTCGGCAAGCCATCCGATGGGCGTCGATGCCTGGGACATGGATGCGATGAACACCCTGTTGGACGATCTCTCCGCACAGGGTGCAGAGGTTGTTTCTGCCGCTGGTGTTGGCAAGGACACGATCACAAATCGTTATACCGTCGATATGCGCCACGTTGGCCAAGGCCATGAAATTACGGTTGTTCTGCCTGATCGCAAGCTTCCAAAGGAAGAGTTCCTCAAGCAATTGCTCGACAACTTCTTCAAGCTTTACAAGGAGCTTTTCGGACGCACGGTTGCTGCTTCGGTCGAAGTCATCACATGGCGCCTGCGCGCCAGCGGTGAGAAGGGTCAGGTCACTCGTCCTCATGAAACGCAGGTTGCCGATGCCAAGAAGGGCAGCCGCGAGGTCTATTTCCAGGAGCTTGGAAAATATACCGAAACGTCGGTCTATGATCACTACAAGCTTCCCGTTGGTCACGAGATCAAGGGGCCAGCCATTGTTGAGCAGCGTGAATCAACCGCAGTCGTTGGTCCAAGCGGCGTCTTCCATGTGGATGCCCGTGGCAACCTCGTGATCAATATTCTCTAAGGGGACATCAGATGTCGAAGCCCGCAACCGATTTTAATGATCCGATCAATCTACAGGTCATGTGGAACCGTCTGATCTTCATCGCTGACCAAGCCGACAACGTTCTTGGCAAGACGGCGTTCTCGCCCATCGTGCGCGAGAACCACGATTACGTGACCGTGCTGCTCGACAGCAAGGGTCAGGCGCTTGCCCAGTGCACATGGTCGATCCCAGTTTTCATCACATCGCTTCCAGCGGCAGCCCAGAAATACTTCCTTCCGAAATTTCCGGCTGAATCCCTGAACGAAGGTGATGTGCTGGCGACAAACGATCCTGAAATCGGCACCGGTCACCTGCCGGACGTAACTATGATCACGCCGATCTTCAAGAATGGCAAGGTCGTTGCGTATGCCGGCTCCATCGCTCACTTGCCGGATATTGGCGGTGCGCCGCTACACTCTGAGGCAAGCGATATCTTCGAGGAAGGCATCCGCTTTCCAATCGTCAAGCTACTAAAAGCGGGCGTGCCGAACGAAGACGTGTTCGATATTATCGCGGCATCTGTCCGTCTCCCCACGGAAGTCCGCGGCGATCTGGAATCGATGATCGCGGCCAATAATGTTATGGGCCGAGAACTCGTTAAGTTTCTGGACGAATATGGTTTGGATGATGTTGATGGTCTAGCAGAAGCGATCCATGTTCGTTCCGAAGCGCAGACCCGCAAGGCAATTGGTGAATGGCCGAATGGGAGCTACTCAGCAGAGATGCTGCTGGATGGTTATGAAGCCGACATCAAGTTGAAGGCTACCGTTATCGTCAAGGACGATTCCATTCATGTCGACTATGCCGGCACGTCGGATCAGGTTCTCCATTCAATCAACTGCCGCACGAATTATCGTTATGCCCACTCGGTTTATGCGCTGAAGTGCCTGCTGGACCCTGATACGCCTAACAATGAAGGCTGCATCACGCCTATTACCGATGATGCTCCGCTCGGCTCCATCTTGAACCCTGAGCAATGGACGGCTGGCAACTCCCGAAATCTAATCGGCCACGCTATTCCATCCCTGATTTTCAAGGCATTGGAAACCGTCGTGCCGAACAAGGTCATGGGCGATAGCGGTGGTGCCCCCATCTGGGCTGCCAACTGCGTGGGCCGCAGGGATGACGGAACCCAATATGGTTCTGTTCAAAACTTCCATGGCGGCCAAGGTGCGCGTGCGCAATTCGATGGCCTCGACACTTTGAGCTTCCCATCCAACTGCAAAGTCACCGCCATTGAAATGTTCGAAATTGCAGTTCCGGTTCTCACCGAGCGGAAAGAACTGATTGCAGATTCCGGCGGACGCGGAAAATACCGCGGCGGATTGGGTCAGCGCGTTGTCCTTCGCAATATCGGAAACACGCCCATGAATATCTACCTCGCTTCCGAGCGCGTTCGTCATCCCTGCTTTGGCGTTGTCGAAGGCGAAAGCGGCACCCCCGGCAAGGTATCGAAAGATGGGAAGCCACAGTTTCCCAAGGGAAAAGTCGTTCTTAAAACAAATGAACGGCTTGAAGTGGAGACACCAGGTGGCGGAGGATGGGGTCGTGCGAGCGAACGTGCGACACAGGACGTTGAACATGATCTTGCAGAAGGCTTGATTACGCTGAAGGCCGCGAAGGATGCATATAGCTACAACGGTAAACTCGCTGTAGCCGCAGAATAGGAGTTGGGAATGGGCTTGCTTGATGGAAAAACCGCACTGGTCACGGGTGCCGGAACGGGTATCGGCCGCGAGGCCGCCCTGCTGCTGGCGCAGGACGGTGCGACCGTTGTTCTCACCGGCAGGCGTCTTGCTCCGCTTCGGGAAGTCTCTGCGTTGATTGAGAAAAAGGGAGGCAAGGCATTTACCTATGTTCTCGACATCGAATCCCGCGATGAGATTTTTGCCACTGTGGAATGGGTCAAAAACGGCATCGGTCCAGTCGATATTCTCGTCAACAATGCTGGCAGCGCAAGCAAGGTGCTGAATGCCCGCTTTTTGAGTGAAGAAGAGTGGAACTCGACGGTCAATGTCAACCTGACCGCCGTTTTCAATCTGACGCAGGCAGTCCTTCCGGACATGATCGCTCGGGGGCAGGGAACGGTCATCACCGTTTCCTCGCTTGCGGCTCTTAACCCCAATCTGCTAGGCGGCGCGGCTTATGGCGCGGCAAAGGCGGGCGTCAAGAATTTCATGACCTTCGTTCACAACACCTACCGCAATCAGGGTATTCGGGCGACTACGATCCTTCCCGGCGAAACCAACACGCCGATAATGAACAATCGTGCCCGCCCGCCGCTGGAAACCGAGCGTGCGATCATGCTTGATCCGCATGATGTGGCCCGTGCTGTTCACCTCTGCGCCAGCCTTCAAAATGGCGCGGTGATCCCGGAGCTGCATATTTGCCCGACATTCATGCGCGACACATCTGCCGATATCGAGACAGCACGTTGGGTTGGCGCACCAGCCGACACGCCCGATTTGCCCAAGACAGTTAAGTAGGAGGAGCATCCATTATGAACGGTGCGAAGTTACGTGCCCGCCTTCAGGCCGGCGAAGCGATCACCATGTTCACGCCGCACCATTCATCATCCGGCATGGCTGCGCGTCTGGTGGAACTGGGTGCGGACTCTGTTTTTCTCGATTGCGAACATGGAACATGGAGCTTCGAAGACGTTCGTGAAACAGCGCAGATCGTCCGCTCCGTTAATGGTGCCGCGATTGTTCGCCCGCATTCACACGAACGTCCGCTTATCATCCGCTATCTAAATGCTGGTGCAGACGGTATCATGGTGCCGATGGTCGACACTTCGCAACAGGCGCAGGCGATTGTCGATACAGTGCGGTATGCTATTCCAGCCGACTACCAGAAGAGACTGGTGATCAGCATGGTCGAGACTGTCAAAGCCGTCGATAATCTCGACGAGATGCTGGCCGTTGAAGGCATCGACGTGTTCTTCATCGGACCTGGTGATCTATCACAGGATATGGGCTTTCCACCTGCGCCGCCCTTCGGTGAACCGCGCCCAGCGGTGGTTATGGACAAGGTTGCCGTTGCGGTCGAAAAAATCCGGGCTGCTGGAAAGATTGCCGGAACACTGACAACCTCTGACGAGTTGCCGCACTGGCTCGAGAAGGGCGTCCAGTTCTTTTACATGCATTCCGATCCGTTCCTGCGCATTGGCATGAACGGCGTTAAAAAGACACTGTCCCGTTGATCAGGACATTTCCATGACCTTTCCTCTCTTTGATCTATCCGGTTCGCGTGCGCTGGTTACGGGTTCGTTTCAAGGCATCGGTTTTGCGGCGGCGCAGGGATTTGCCGGGCATGGCGCTGAAGTCGTTCTGAACGGCCGTGATCGCAGCAAGCTGGAGTAAGCCGCTGCGCCGTTGCGGCAGGCTGGTCACAGCTCGGTTTCGATTTCGGACTTCGACGTGACAAATCCAGAAGCCGTGAAGCGCGGTGTTGACGCCATCGAGCTGGACATTGGCCAAATCGACATTTTGATCAACAATGCCGGCATGCAGTTTCGCACGCCGCTTGAAGATTTCCCTGTTGATCGGTGCCTAATGGTTTCTCGTTTGATCCTTTCGCGTTCGATGAGGATGGTCTGGCTGCGTCCGAAGTAGACGTCGGCTGGGGTGAGATTGTCGAGGCTTTCGTGGTATCGGCGATGAATGCTCGACGAAGGCCGCGATCTGGGCTTCGAGGTCAGGCTCAGATCCGTTGGTTTGTTCAGGATCTGGGAATGGGCCGCGCAAGGGCAATCATCGTCTTTTTCGGCGCGTTTCTGTTTGACACGATCGCAGCTTCCGTTGTCGCACTTCTGATCACTCTTGATGCCAAAAGTATTGCTCCTGCATCCGGGTGACGAGCGGATGTCCATGCGGGACCTAATGGCAAGCAACCTATCGTCGCCGGAGCCATAGGAGCACTCCTAGCGAAATCAGAATTCCGACGACGGCCCATAGCACGAGATAGGCTCCGAGATGGAGCATGTCGGCTTCGGCTGGACAGAAGCCGAGGACAGCGGTCGCAGAGACCACCACCAGAGCGGTGACAGCCATTGATATCCAGAAGAGCATCCTGTCTCCACGATGTATGTGATCGGGGAGATTCAAAATCGGAGCGCCCCGAACGATTGGGGTCCAGCCGACGGTCCGGCAGATAGAAGGTCGGATCAGCCTGTGCGATCAAAACGGGGCGTTCGGTTTGATGACCTTGCAGCGCCGGGTCCTCTGTGTGACGATCGTGTGCTCTGGAGGGTACCCATGAATCGCGGCGAAGATTTTGCACACATCGTCTACACGCTTCTCGTCGTTGAAAAGCAGAAGTCAGTCGAGGAGGCAGCCTTAGCCCCGATCCCACAGGCCTGACCGATCATCGTCCAGTCGATATGACCATTCATATACGCAGGCGATTTCCGGTAGATGATCAAACTGGCTAGATAAGGCCGTATTCTTCAACACTCGCCTGGATGCGATCGGAGCGAAACGAAGCTCGCAGAACTCCGAAATTTTCCGCTGAAAATGATGTGATGAAAGGTCGTGTTTGGTCATGGTCATTCCGTTTCTCTCGATACCAATGCCGAGGGCGAGCGGAAATAGGGTGCGCCCGTTAAACAAAATATGTTCAGGGTAAGTGCTCACTTGTTGATTGCTCCGTCTTGAACGGAGAGCCGTAGTTTGTTGTGCTGAGCGATAGATAGGCTTGCAATAGCTCATCTATTGAATAATCATGAGTTATAGACTGGGGTGCTATAACTCATGAAATGGAACTGGCAAAAAACTGATTGGCCAAACTTCAGGTACGACACCGCAAGCTTGGTACCATTAGAGCAAAAATTCTTGCAATCCGCCGGCGAGGTTATCGGTGCCGTTCGACATTTCAACGAGGACGACAGCAACCAACTTCGCATCGACTTGCTGAGCGACGAAGCGGTCAAGACCTCAGAAATTGAGGGGGAATTTCTGGACCGCGTGAGTGTTCAGTCATCGCTCCGCCGGCAGTTCGGGCTAAGCACTGATGATAGACAGATCCGCCCACAAGAGCGGGGGATCGCCGAGATGATGGCGGATGTCTATCGAAGCTGGCATACGCCGCTGCGTCATGACGGACTGTTCCATTGGCATTCAATGCTGATGGCGGGAAACCGATACATTGAAACGGTTGGCGCTTACCGGACGCATGAAGACGCCATGCAGATTGTGTCCGGTCGATTGGATAAGCCGACAATCCACTTCGAGGCTCCTCCGTCTCGCCAGGTTACCGGTGAGATGGAGACTTTCATCGCATGGTTCAATCAATCCGGGCCAGATGGCCAAACGTCGCTTCAAGCTTTGACGCGTGCAGCAGTAGGCCATCTGTACTTTGAAAGCATACATCCATTTGAGGATGGCAACGGCCGAATTGGGCGCGCGCTCGCTGAGAAATCGCTGGCGCAAAACGTAGGGCAGCCAAGCCTCATTTCACTCGCCTTTACAATTGAGAAGAGCCGGAAGGCCTACTACTCCGAGCTTGAGCGGCACCAACGTACGCTCGATATCACCGACTGGATCATTTTCTTTTCAGAAACGATCCTGGATGCTCAACGGGCGACGCTTGAGCGCATAGATTTCTTCATTCAGAAAGCAAAGTTCTATGATCGTTTTCGAGACCGGTTGAACGAGCGGCAGGAAAAGGTAGTCGCGCGTATATTCAAGGAAGGCACGGCAGGCTTCAAGGGGGGGCTAAGTGCCGAAAACTACATTTCTATCACAGAGACATCCCGCGCTACAGCAACACGCGACCTTCAGCAGCTAGTGGGGATCGGTGCAATGACGCGTACGGGTGAACGTCGGCATACCCGGTACTCGCTGTCACTGCAGAAATAAATTGCTGCTAGTTTAATGAACTCCACCAACGTTATTATCTACGTGAACGACTGTTCGATTCCATTCACATCAGGATTTTTGTCAATTGTTTATTCGAGTGGCATCGAATTTCTCCTTCTTAGGCGGATCCGCGGTCTGAGCCCATCGCTTTACCGGCTCGTTATCGAGCCTGTACAACCTCACATCCGGTCGCCGCTTCAACGGCAGACACCAATTTCCCGCTTTCGCGGGCGAGGGCTCAGGAGAACGGGACCAATCTCAAGACCGGCAGTTGAAGCCAAAAGGAATCCCGGTCCGTTCACCTGGATCCGTCAAGGCTGATCACGCCCTGAGGATTAGAATTTACTTCTCGCAGCCGTTTTGTATGTCAGGCGGTTTTCATGATTGCACCTTCGATCACGACGCCTGAAGCAACATATTTCCAAAGCGCAACGAGCAGCTTGCGGGCCAAAGCCACAGATCTCGATTTACAGGCTCGTAATCTCGTATTCCCTGAGTGACGAGCAGTCCCTTTATGCGATTGACGTGTAAGACATGTTCCGCAATCAGAGTTTTCCGCTCCCGCCCGATACGACGGTTGTCGTCCGCCTCGGGTGTAAGAAGTTCGACCATCGAGCACGCGCGGGGCTCGCCACGTTGCCATGCCATCAAAGCGCGGATCAGCGTTTTGCCGTCGATGGCGGCGGGGCATGGCAATCGATGCGGCCTCTACAATGTGGCTCTCTATCCAAGGTTCCTTGCTGAGCACTCATCCTAGCCAAAAGCCATCCAGTCCGGCCTCCTGGATCACCACCATCGGATAAAGCTTGTCTTTACGCCGCGTGGCCTTCTGGCGAAGTGCGGCAAAACACAAGAATGGCGGTGTCGCCTCCTGTAACTGTATGGCGAGACATCTTTTCGCTTCCTGGCGATAAAGCTGTCACGAGCCACGTCGATTTACTCAATTCCAACGAGACGAATAGTGCGCCCCTGACTCGCAAGCCCTCGCAGGGAAAAGTACTGTCGCCGATGCTGATGGTTCCAGACAGCTGCGATCCTACTCGCAACAAAGCGAACATCACTCTCACACAAGGTTTAATCATTGGACGGCGAATTCTCACCAGCGCAACAAGGATCGCCCGAGCATACCCCCCAGAAGCCCAGACAACGCGATCCCAAGTGTGTACCATAGGGAGACGAAAGTCAGGCCGTTCTCAATGCAGCCCCAGCTATAGACCCAGGCCCCGATTGAACCTGCTGTCAAGCCAGCAATGAGACCGGCGAGACGCGTGTGGGTGGGGGCGCCGCGTCGCAGGAACCAGAAGGTCGCTGCCATCAGCGGGGCACCGGATGCCTGGATGATCAGCGGGCAAAACCAGTAGGAAACGCCCGTCACCAGCTTGCGATACTCCTCAGGCGATGACGCCGTGTTGAGCTGTATAACGCCGATTGCGAAGACAAGCCCATAGATGATCAGCGCCGGGAGCGCCGCATCCACTGGCCTTCCACCGGGGCGCGCCACTTTCATCAGCGCAATGACGCCAACAATCGACAGAAGTAGCGGATAGGCGGATTTCACCCAAAAAACGGGCAGCGAAATAGCGTTAGAAATGTCGGGCCTCAAACCGTGGCCGAGCAGGATGAATGCTGCTGATAGTGCCAGGCTCGGCAGGATAGCAAGTACCAGCAACTTGCCCAGCGCGCCCTTGCGTACGGGCCGCAGGTCTCTCGCCAAGCCATCCATGAAATCATCCATCTTAGCCACGCTCGCCTCTCAATCTCGCAGCCAGTGCCTTGATACCCCGGTGGACACCGATCTTCACCATCGCCTCTGTCTTGCCACCGCTGGCGGCCGTTTCTGCAACCGAAAGGCCTTCCAGTCGCACCTGCCTGATCATCGTACCTTGCCAGGCGGGGAGACTGGCCAGCAGTCGGTTCACATCCATGGTAGCCGATACCGCGTCCTCGCTGTAGCCGTCCTCAATCTCCTCCACCGCCTCCAACCCAATGTGCGAACGGCGTCCGCTTCGTCGAAGGTGATCCACCAGCTTGTGGCGGGCGATGGTAAAGAACCAGGCCGTGAACGGTCGGTCTCGGTCATATGTTATGCGTCGCTGGTGCAGCGAAAGCAGCGCATCCTGCACCAGATCATCAACATCGGCAGAAGCGGAACGGCCAATCCGCCGGGCATAATAATTTCTCAGCAGATGCCGCAGCATATCGAGCAGGCAGCGATATGCGACCTGGTCTCCGTCGAGAGACAAGAGCATCAGCGCTTTCAGTTCAGACTCGGTCAGCTGCTTCATGTCGTTTCCGTCTCATACGGGCCAGCACAAAAACAGTTACACGCCCGCGGAAATAAAAGCGAGGAAGCCGCGGCTTAGAAAACGCGATCACATAGCCGTGATGACTGTAACCGCCTCGGCTGGCGGCCGAATGATCTCCTGTGAACCACAGCCGTGGAGTGCGGCGGGCACATCAACTGGGAGAAACACAATGACAATTCGTCTTTTCAGCACTGCCACCTTTGCAGCCCTTCTCGGCCTCTCGCTTGCGACCGGCGCAGCCCAGGCACAGACCAGCATGGACTCGATGAAGCAGCCCGACGCCATGAAGACCGACACGATGAGCAAAGATAGCATGAAGACCGACGGCATGAAGATGAGCGGTCGCAAGGCTGACTGTATGCACAAAGCGGGCATGGAAAAGAACAGCATGAAGAAATCCAACATGATGAAGTCCTGCGAGGCAATGAAGTAACCTCTCGGCGCCCTCGCATATTTGCGGGGGGCGCCGCGTCTAGACCGAACCCGTAGTCATGAGGAAAAGCCATGGACGCCTCCGCCAAGCCCGCCCCGACAACACGCATGCTCATCCGTCGTCATAGCCTGACCGTGCGCTTGTCACACTGGCTCAACGTTCTGTGCATGACTGTGCTCCTCTTCAGCGGCCTGCAAATATTCAACGCCCATCCAAACCTTTATTGGGGCCAGTACGGTGCCGATAATGATCCCTCCTTCATCTCCATGGAGGCGGTCCAGGACGGCGATGCTGTCAAAGGCGTTACTCGTATCGGTAGCCTTTCCTTCAATACGACAGGTGTGCTTGGCGTTTCCAATGTCGATGGCGAGCCGACCGCCCGCGGTTTTCCGGCCTGGGCAACGCTGCCGAGTTATCAGGACCTTGCCACCGGTCGCCGTTGGCACTTCTTCTTCGCATGGCTGTTCGTTATCAACGGGCTGATCTATATGGGCTACGGTTTTATCGCCCGGCATTTTCGCCGGGACTTACTGCCCCGTCGAGATGAGCTGACACCTGGCCATCTCGGCCACGAGATCGCCGACCACGCACGCCTGCGCTTTCCCAAAGGTGAGCAGGCCCGCCATTACAATGCGCTTCAAAAGCTCACCTATCTGCTGGTGATCTTTTTGCTACTGCCGATGATGATTGGCACAGGTCTTACCATGTCGCCGGGGTTTGATGCTTTCGCCCCGTGGCTGCTCGATCTGTTCGGTGGGCGTCAATCGGCACGCACGCTGCATTTCATTACCGCTAACGCACTTGTCGCCTTCGTTGTCGTCCATGTCGTTATGGTGCTGGTTTCCGGTGTCTTCAACAACATGCGTTCGATGATCACGGGCCGTTACGCCATTCATGTGGAGCTGAAGCCATGAGCCGCCTCATTACCCGCCGCCGCTTTCTGATTGGTTCAACACTGACAGCCTCGGCGCTTGGGCTCAGCGGTTGCGATGCGCTGGTCGAGAACCCCACGGTGCAACAGGCTTTGCGCATGGCCGAGGGGCTAACGATGCGCACACAGCGTCTGTTGCTCGGGGATAACACGCTGGCGCGGGAATTCACCGTGGCGGACATCTCATCGACCTTTCGCGCAAACGGCACCAGCATGCCCGATAGCCCGCAATATCAGGAATTGCTCAACCAAAAATTCTCGCAATGGCAACTGGAAATCGGCGGCCTAGTCGAAAAGCCGACAAAACTGTCGCTTGCCGCGCTGAAGGCGATGCCAACGCGGACGCAGATCACCCGCCATGACTGCGTCGAAGGCTGGAGCGCCATCGGTCAGTGGACCGGCGTGCCGCTCGGTGCACTGCTGGCCAAGGTGGGGTTGAAGCCGGAAGCCCGCTACATCGTCTTCCACTGCGCCGACGAATACGAAAAGTCCCTTGATGGCAGCGGCTGGTATTACGAAAGCATCGATCTTGTCGATGCGTTCCATCCCCAGACCATCCTCGCCCATTCCATGAACGGTCATGATCTGGAAGTGCCGCATGGCGCGCCGCTCAGGCTGCGGGTCGAACGGCAGCTCGGTTACAAGCAGGCAAAATACCTCATGCGCATGGAAGCCGTTGCCGATCTATCGAGCATCTATGGCGGCAATGGCGGCTTCTGGGAAGACCGCGGCTACGAATGGTACGCTGGCATTTAATGTTCAACAGGCCGGCAGGATTTGCCGTTCCTTCTGAAAAACCGGCGGATTTCCAACCCGCATCTGCCGGTGGTTTGAAACGATAGGGCTCTGAAAGGAAGAAGATATGCTATCCATTTCCAAGATTGTTTCCAGAACCGGTACATCGGTGATCGCAGGCACGCTGTTGGCCATGTCTGCGGGCTTCGCAGCGCAGGCCGCCGATCAGGTGCGGGTTCGTGGCACCGTCGAAAGCTTCGAAGGTAAAACCCTATCGGTCAAGACGCGCGAAGGCACGGACGCGAAGATCATGCTCAAGGATGACTGGAAAATTTCGAGCGTCGCCAAAGCCTCGGTCGACGACATCAAGCCGGGCGATTTTGTCGGAATTGCTTCGATGCCAACTGCAAGCGGTGGTGACGGCGCGCTCGAAGTGCTGATTTTCCCAGCCGCCATGAAGGGCACCGGCGAAGGCAGCTATGCCTGGGATTTGAAGCCTAACAGCTCCATGACCAATGCCACTGTCGCCGATGCGGTCAAATCGGTCGATGGCCGCACCGTAACAGTCTCCTATAAGGGCAAGGAAAAGAAGATTTCGATCCCTGACGGCACGCCGGTCGTGACATTCGCGCCTGCTACCGAAGCCGATCTCAAGGCAGGTGCCACCGTGTTCGTGCCATCTGAGAAGGCAGCCGATGGCTCGATGTCGAGCGGTCGTGTCGTTGTCGGCACCAATGGCGTCGTTCCACCGATGTAAAAAAAACTTGTCGGAACTAAAGAGTGGCGGTTAGAAATTTCCGCCATTCAAAGTGTGCATGACGTCAAAACATATTCAGAAACTCTTACATTTTAGTATCGGTTCATGTGTCTTTGGGTCGTAACCGTTCAAGGCGATTACCAATCATTTTGACCCGATACAAAGTAGCTAGCACCTGATCGAGTTCTCCACTTCAAGTGTCTATATATCTGTCATCGCTTTGTTGCGTAAGCGCAACGGTGAGCCAAGAAACGCGTGATTGATAAACGACATAGCTACAGATGCATCCATTCAGGCTTCCTATCGCTGAATGCCTATCTATTTGAAAACTTGACAATTCTACACATGTTTTTTCTAATTTTGAAAACACGCCATTCTTGCAGACTAGAACCACTCTAAGAAACTAAGCTTGCAGCATGTTTACACAGGGGATTAAAGCATTGGAATGTCTCGCATAACGATGGGACTCCAAACTTGAAGCCGCGAAAATGAACAAACTGACACGTGTTAATAACTCAAATAAGGCAAGCCACGGGCTTGATGTGGTCTCAACATGTCGTCTGGTGGCTTCGGAAAATGGTTCGTATGTCGCCAGAGAAGGCCACCGTTAATTGGCCTGGGATCTGCACGGACTTTTCCTTCGCCATGCAAACGGCATTGCCCGTTCACTGCGCAGGCGCGGGCTAAGCGAAGAGACGGCTGCTGACATTACCCAGGACACGTTTCTGCGCGTACTTTTGGTGCCACCGGCAGAAAATGTCACCAATTCCAATCCGGCGGCTTATCTTTATCAAGTGTCACGCAATCTCGGCATAAATCATCAGCGGCGGGAATGCCTGATGGACACGGTCGATCTTGGCGATGAAAGCGTTACAAATATCGTCGATCCATCTCCGCTTCCTGACACGGTGGTATATGACCGTCAGAGGCTGCGGCTCACAGAGGAAGCGCTTGCGGAACTTCCGGAGCGCACACGCCGCGCATTCGAATTGCACAGACTGGGTGAGCGCACCATCAGTGACGTCGGGCAGGAAGTCGGGTTGTCCACCTCGCGCACGTGGGCTTTGATCCGGGACGCATATCGCCATATTGTGATACGAACCGGCGGGATGTGATTTATTTTGGTTGCATCAAGAGAAAATCGCGGTGCTTCGTTTGTAGTAGATGCTAAGGGCAATGCGCAATGACATCGCTTTGGTGCCTGAAACCGGAAAACACGCATGAATGTTGCTGCGCCAGATCCCCAAAGACTGCTTGATGAGGCCATTGATCTCGTCATTCGTTTGCAGGTAGATCCCGGCAATTCAGTAACCCTCGAAATGATCAGGACATGGCGCAAGCGTGGCCCTGAATATGAGGAGGCCTGGTCCAGTGTGGCAGATGCCCACGGTATGAGTGGCAAGGTTCTGACCGACCGCGCAACGGCCGAAAACCGCAAAAGACTAGGACTGACGAGGCGCAATTTTGTCATTGGTGGCACTGTCGGTCTTGGCGCGGCACTAGCCGGGACAATCTATGGACCTTCCATAATTCTCCAGGCCAAGGCAGATTACTTTACCGCAAAAGGTGAAATCCGCGATTTCCAGCTCCAGGATGGAAGCGTTGCGACACTTGGGCCAGACAGTGCAATTGCCGTGAATTACACGCCCGAAAAACGTGGTATCGACCTTCTTTCAGGCATGTCCTTTTTTGATGTCGTCCGAGACCCCCGCAGACCCTTCGTCGTTCAGACCGCTGGCTTGACCGCAACGGCAATTGGAACAGCTTTCGATGTTGCCAATGATGCAGGCATCCTGACAATCTCTGTCGACCACGGCATCGTAGAGGCCCGCACATCGGTGTCGTCGCGGGAAACCGGCGAGCGGTTGAGACAGGGAGAGTGGCTGTCCTTTGATCCCTCGTCGGACGGCATCCAGCGTGGAACGCGCGATTTGGCGCAGATCGCTGTGTGGCGCGATAATGTTATTGTGGCCGAGCGGGAAACTGTATCGGCCCTCATCGCGAGGATCAGTCGTTGGTATCCTGGTAGGATCGTGATCGCTGACCCGTTTGTCGGATCGCAGCGGATCAGCGGCCTCTTTGACCTTCGCAATCCCCAACGCGCGCTCGAGGCCGTGGTGCTTCCGGCTGGCGCGCAGGTCAGACGTATATCGTCCAATTTGACGATCATTTCGCCCGTCTAAAAATAATTCCGAAAAAAAGAGAAAAAATCGAAGCCCCGTTTGTAATAGCTACAGGGGTTACGATACCGACGCTTACGGCACGCACCCCTTAACACGATCGAGCAGGAGAATAGGGGCTATGGTGCAGTTGTCGGGGAACGGACGTAAAACAAATGGCAAACGCAAAGCGCTGATTACCACGCTGATGATGAGCACCAGTATCGGCTTGGGCATCGGTGTGACGGCAAGGACGGCATTCGCGCAGGCGGCGGCGCAGACGAATTTCTCGATCAATGCCGGACCGCTCAATCAAGCTCTGATGACATTTGGTCGCCAGACAGGCCTTCAGATCACCTATCTCGCATCAATTGCCGCTGGAAAATCGTCGCCCGGTTTTTCTGGAAACGCGACACGCGAGCACGCGCTTGCCAGCATTCTGAAGGGTTCGGGCCTGACATATTCCTTCCCGAATGCGACGACCGTGGCGATCGCCGCTTCTGGGCCGCTTGCTTCGGGAGCGAATGTCTCGATCGATGGATCGACTGTGCTGGAGACCATCATCGTTGATGGAGCCACAAACGGTGTAAACAGCTTCGTGGTGGCGAATAGCTCTTCCGGAACAAAAACGAATGCACCTCTTGTCGAAGTGCCACAATCCATTTCCGTTGTAGGTCGAAAACAGATCGACGCACAGAACGCGCAATCCGTTTCCGAAATCCTACGATATGTCCCCGGTGTGACGATCGAAACCTATGGCCCTGATCCAAAAGGCTATGACTGGATCATGATGCGCGGTTTTAATGCCCAGTCCACCAGTTCCTATCTTGACGGGCTGCGCCAGATTTCGAGCGGTTACAGCTTCTTCCGGACCGACCCTTATCAGCTTCAATCGGTAGAAGTACTGCGAGGTCCATCATCTTCGCTCTACGGTCAAAGCGATGCCGGCGGCATCGTCAACAAGATTTCGAAGAAGCCGACAGACACACCGGTCCGCGAGGTCGAGGTTGAATATGGTAGCAACCAGCGTGCACAGGTCGGGTTCGATCTTGGTGGTCCGGTTAATGACGACAAGTCCGTCATGTACCGGGTGACCGGCGTTGCACGGAACAGCAACACGCAATTCCAGTATTCCGATGGGACCGATATTGGCGACGACCGGCTGATGATCGCGCCTTCGGTCACATGGGCGCCGGATTCAGACACGTCGCTCACCGTCACTGGGCAGGCACTGCGCGATAAGAGTGGCGGCACAGTCCTGATGTTCACGCCGACCAATACGCTGATAGGTGATCATACCTTCAACAAAAGTGTCCAGGAACAGGGGACGATCGGATACGAGTTTTCCCACCGCTTCAGCGACACGTGGACCGTTCGTCAAAACCTGCGTTACGGCCACGCAGAATTCAAGCTCGACAATCTTCTGGCCACCGGAATGGATGCTTTCGGCAATCTAATCCGCGGCACCCGCCGCTTTGATGAGAGCCTTGATGCGCTGACGATAGACAATCAGGCGCAGGCAAACTTCGACACCGGAGCTTTTGCGCATGAACTGCTGCTGGGCCTGGACTATGCGCGCTCGGACGCCGATGTGAAGCGTTATAGCGGATCGGCTCCTTCGCTAAATCCGAACAACCCGGTCTATGGCGTCGGCATTCCGCAGCCCACCACCGCATTCGCCAATTACAAGGAAAAATATCAGCAGATCGGGCTTTACGCGCAGGACCGGATTAATCTGACGGATAACTTCATTGCAACGATTGGTGGTCGTTACGATTGGGTTGACATCGACACGAACAATCGACTCTCAAGCACGAATTCGTCTCTTGACGTCGGCAATTTCAGCGGTCGGGCCGGGCTAAGCTATAAGACGCCGTGGGGCCTTGTTCCCTATGTCAGCTACGCAGAATCCTTCGTGCCAAACACCGGCGTCTCTTCCTCCGGTACTGGCTTCGACCCATCGACCGGACGCCAGTGGGAAGTCGGCGTTAAATATGAACCGGTGGGCATCGATGCGCTGTTTACGGTGGCATGGTTTGATATCGTCAAGTCGAACGTATTAACGCCAGAGCGGAACGGTGCCGGCGCGTTGACTAATTTCTTTGTCGCAACCGGCGAAGTGCAGTCACGTGGTGTGGAGTTGGAAGGCAAGTTCAGCATCGCAAATGGCTGGGACCTGACAAGCTCCTATACCTGGACAGATGCCGAGATTACGAAGGACAATTCAGGATTTGTAGGCAAGACACCCTATCTGGTACCTGAACATCAGGCCTCCGCCTGGCTGAACTACACCGTTTACGACGGCGTTCTGGAGGGTCTGTCGATCGGTGGTGGTGTACGGTATGTCGGCGATAGCTTCGGTGACAACGCCAACACCGTGAAGGTGGATGGCCGTACCCTGCTCGATCTGGGAGCCAGCTACAAGGTGAGCGATAACGCAACCGTTTCTCTCAACGCCACCAATGTGTTCGATAAGAAATATTACACGACATGCGAAGACAGTATGTCTTGCTATGAAGGTGATCGCCGTAGTGTTATCGGTCGCCTCAAGGTGAATTTTTGAGGTCGCCGGTTGTAACAAATAATTTGTTTCCGGGCGGTTTGCAGCCCGGAAACGCCATGCAGTCGCGTAGACATTTTCTGGCTCTCTCGCTTGTCTCCTTGATTGGAATGCGAAGCAATGCGTTTGCCTCGGGCAATGTTTGCCGCATCGTTGCGATAGACTGGGCAGCGGCAGAATCCTTACTGGCTCTGGGCGTTACACCAGCGGCTGTTTCGGACACCGGATATTTCCGCCAGAGAATGCCGCTGCCGCTTTCGGATAATGTTCTTGATATCGGTCCATTCTGGGAGATCAACCGCGAGCTTCTTGCCGAAATCGCGCCCGATCTGATCCTGATAAACAGTGCCAGTCTCATCATGACCCCAGATATCGCCCGTATTGGCCGGGTAGAAACCGTTCCGGAGAAAATTGCCGCTGGAGACCGCTACGATCTCTCAATCGACATTCTGCATCATGCCGGAAAGGCCGCAGGAGTTGAGCCGTCCCGAATGGATGCCATTGCAGCGCAAGGGATTACGCACTTTGCAGCGTTGCGTGCACGACTGCCCAGCCGGTCCCGGCGTGTGTGCGTCCTGCTACCAGACCAGACGGGTCGAGGCGTTGTCGTTTACGGAAAAGGCAGCCTGCCAGATGCTGTCCTGCGAAGGCTTGGACTTGAGAACGCATGGCAAGGGCCGGTCAATGCAGCAGGCGTATTCCAGACCGGTTTCGATGCGCTGTTCGAAATGGAAGAGGACATTTTCGTTCTGATCGATATTCCGGTATTGAGGCAGCAGACGACCAGAGGCCTGGAGAAAAGCGCCCTGTGGCAGGCGCTTCCGGCTGTCGGACAAGGCCGAACCTATTGGATTAGACAGTTTTATCCATTTGGTGGGTGTATTTCTGCCTTACACCTCGCAGAGTCCATGACCTCAGTGCTGGAGGGAGCGGGTTGATAAAGAGCACACCGTCAGCATCCAACAGCCTGCCACGAAATGGTACGGTCTTTTTTCTGCTCATCGCTATTACGGCATCAGCACTTGCCCTGAACGGACTTGGCCATTCCCTGCCACCCGCGCAGTGGTGGGCGTTTCTCAGCTCTGCCAAAATCTCAACGCCATCTGAAGCGCTAGTGTATTATGGATTGCTGCCCCGCATAGTCGTGGCTCTTGTCGCAGGTTTCGCCCTTGGACTTGGTGGCACCGTCTTTCAGCAGGTTCTTGACAATCAACTGGCCGAACCGGGTCTCCTCGGCGTCTCGTCCGGTGCAGGTCTGGCTTTGGCTGCCAGCCTCCTCTACGCACCGCCATTGTGGCGCTCCGGCCCCGAAGTCGTTGCGCTGGCAGGTGCCGGATTGGCGCTTATGGTGGTTCTCGGCGTGGCTTTCGGGCGGGGCATGGCCTCCAACACTCTCATTCTGGCAGGTGTCGTCGTCAATTTATATTGCGGCGCTCTGTATTCGCTTCTCGTCTTGTTCAATCACGATTTCCTCACCGATCTTCTGCGTTGGCAGGCCGGGTCGTTGCAACAGAGCGACTGGCGCGGCCTCACCATGTTGCTTCCACAGGTCGCTGTCATCTCCGGCGCTGTTTTCCTCATGCAGCGACCGTTGACGCTTCTTTCGCTTGGGGATGGAACGGCGAAGACGCTCGGTGTGTCATCAACGACGATGAAGATCGTTGCTCTGGCCTGCGCCTCCATGCTTGCGGCTTTCGTCACGGCAAATTTCGGGATCATCGGCTTTATCGGTCTGGCTGCGCCCGCGCTGGCAAGGACGCTCTGGCCGAACAACAATACCAGACTTTTACGGTCTGCCGTAACTGGTGCCGTGCTGTTGCTGCTTGCGGATCAACTCGTGCGCCTTCTGTCGCAATATGCTGGCGATATTCCAGTGGGAGCCGCAGCCGGGCTTTTAACCGGGCCTTTGCTTGTTGCTCTTGCTCTGCGTAATCGTAAGGCCTCGCTGCCGCATCATGACATCGCGCCTATACAGTCATCGATCAAAATCCGGTCCACCGCACAGTTGACAGGAATTCTGGCCGTCCTCCTCATCGCCGTGACGATCATGGCGTTCTTTGTCGGGCAGTCACAAATGGGATGGCAGGTCGCTACGCTTTCCGATATGGAGCCAGCCGTGAATTGGCGTCTGCCACGCGTTCTTGCCTCCGTTGGTGCAGGCGCATGTCTGGCAATCTCCGGGTTTATTCTTCAGCGCAGTTTGCGCAATCCTCTTGCCAGTCCCGATCTGCTAGGG
The DNA here is from genome assembly GCF_900100825.1 of Agrobacterium sp. DSM 25558. NCBI lineage: Bacteria > Pseudomonadati > Pseudomonadota > Alphaproteobacteria > Hyphomicrobiales > Rhizobiaceae > Agrobacterium > Agrobacterium sp. DSM 25558. The sequence goes on from NZ_FMUD01000010.1 coordinate 60,017, forward strand.
ATCGGCCATGGCGCCGGTCTTGGTTTGGCCTTTGCCATCATCCTGCTGCCTGCAGCCAGCATCTGGTCGAAATTCGCTGTGGCCTCGGTCGGTGCCGTCTTCGTGCTGGGCCTCGTCGTGCTTCTTTCTTGGCGCAATGCCTTCCATCCCGAACGAACCCTGCTGATCGGCGTCGGTCTCGGCAGCACGATGAATTCGCTGTTGGTTCTTGTGCTCGCTGGCGGCGGCCCGAAAGCTGCCGCTCTGTTAAGCTGGTTTGCCGGGTCTACGGGCGGTGTTAGCCTTGATGAGGCGCTTGCTGTAAGCGTGGTCGCAATCCTTACGCTCATATCTGGCGTCCTTTGCCATCGTTGGCTGGAGCTGTCCTCTCTAGGTGATCCGACTGCTACCAGCCTCGGTGTGCCGATGAAGGCATCCCGCGCGTTGGTGCTGGTGACGGCCTCGATCGCAACTGCTGCCGCCACAATCGTCATCGGTCCATTGAGCTTTATTGGCCTCATGGTGCCGCATCTTGCAAAGATGATCGGATTTCGTCGGGTCGCAGACTCCCTCGTTGGATGCGCTTTGCTTGGCGGCTTGCTGATGGTGTTTTGCGACTGGTTAGGGCGCAATCTGATTTGGCCGTGGCCAATGTCGCCAGGGCTGCTGGCCGCATTCATAGGTGGGCCACTGCTTCTCTGGCTCATTCACCGAAACGAACGAAGATGACGGTCCAGCGGTTCAACAGGCAGGATCATGTAAGATGAGTTTCGAATAGGCAGACGTCAGTGTGCGTGTGAGTAATAATACGCTGCTTGACACTCTCACGCTCGATTTACAGAAGGGAAAAACGATCGGACTGATCGGCCACAACGGTTCCGGGAAATCCACCCTGCTGAAACTTCTGGCCCATCAAGTCAAACCAACCGCAAGCCGGTTGCTGTTCCAAGGAAAGCCCCTTGAGAATTGGGGCGGGCGTCCGCTGGCACGCAAGATTGCCTATCTGCCGCAACATATGCCGGCGACGTCAGGAATGTTGGTCAAGGAACTCGTGGCACTGGGTCAGATACCCATGGCATGGAGCACTTGGACAGTTTGGAACGACTGATCGTGACAAGGTCGAGCAAGCCCTAGCTCTGACCGATACTGGAGCGCTGAAGGAGCGGCTGGTCGACACGCTGTCGGGCGGCGAACGCCAACGTGTGTGGCTTGCGATGCTTGTGGCGCAGGATGTGGAGTGTCTGTTGCTCGATGAGCCAATCTCGGCGCTCGACATTGCCCATCAGATCGAAGTCCTTTCACTCATCCAAACGCTATCCAGAGAGAAGGGTCTTTCTATTGTCTTGGTTCTGCACTTCGTCAACATGGCAGCTCGCTTCTGTGACGATATCATTGTCCTGCATACCGGCAGGCTTATAGCGCGGGGAGCACCGGAAAAAATTATGACAACGGAAGAATTGAAGCGTATCTATGGAATTTCGATGCATGTGATGTTCCATCCACAAACCGGAAAAGCGATTGCACTAGCTTATTAAAGCGACGGCGGTGTGGAAAGACAACAGTCGACTGTGGTAAGCGAATGGTCGACTTTCCCCGAGACCGCATGCCGTATGAGTTCTTTTCCCGTCCTCGTCAGAGGACTGCGTACGACCTCATGCGTCGGCTGTACTCGGGACAGCACTGTGATGAAGAGCGTTTGCGTGAAAAACGCCCAATCTCCCAAGAGATGGTCATCGCTCATTTTTGCCAGCAGGCATTGAATGCTGAAACGCTTCTAATCAATGTTTCTCCAGTGCCTTGTTGCCCTCGTGCATAGATCGGAAGCCCTCTTGCATGCGGACGAGATCGTAGGCCTCGCAGACCTTGGCGGTCATCTGAACATGCAGTTCTTGACTGTCGTCGATGTCGAACGACTGGACCACCCCGGAGCTGATCGCGAAGGCCTCATGAGGTTCCAGGCTGCTGTTATCGATCAGCAGGACTTCATCCGCGATCCTCAGGGCCTCGGTCAGCTTCATCAGCGATCCTTTATGCCGCCTGCGGATCTTTTCTTCAGGAATGTCATGACCGCCCTTGAGGACACGCTGCCTAACGCCCTCGACATTCGTCTCAACGAAATCCAGGGCGACGTAATACAGTCCTATTGTGAACCCAGCCTGCTTTGGTTCCTGCATCAACCGTATTGAATGCTGGCTGCTCAGTGTCGTCTCGAAAATAAAGCTTTGCCGGGTTCTTATCATCTCGGCAATTTCATGAGTGCGGCTCTGCCAGCCTGCATGTCGGTCGATCTGCCATTGCAGCCCGAGGGTATCGCCTTGGCGATTTCATCAGCGTTGATCCAGACACCTGCAAGATCGAGCTTCGTGACGCGGAAGGCTTGCCGGAGCCATTCGGCCCTGCAAGGAGGATGCATGACAATTCCGGCATGAAGCGACTTCAACCTCACTGTCGCCGGGGCGTGATCCGTGCGCTCGCTTGCCGACCGATCCTTTGCCTCGTTCTGCTTGTCCTTGGCGGAGATCGACAAACCCATGCGACGGCTCTCGGCAAGAGCTTCCCGGCCAATCTGCTTCAGGGCATCCTTGTTTTCGCGGTACTTCTTCAAAAGCATCGTATATCTCCTTTCCTTGTCTCGACTATAGAGCTTCACGCCATCCGCTGCAAAATCCGCTTTTGCAGGTTTTGCCGATAGCAACACTGGATCCAACAGGTCGCGCGAGACGGCCTTTAAGCACTGAAGGTAGCAGCTTAATAGTAGCGGCTCATGCCAAAGGGTTTCAACAAACCAGCGGCCAAGCTAAGCCAGATTATGTTGTCGATGGTTCTGATCCCATCAAAAGCGTGGAATGGACCCTGCAGGCTGTAATCCGAACGAACGCAGCAAGCTGGAAATAAATTAGAACATCGCTCGAGAAATGAAACTGCCTTGTAAGGGAAAGCAAAAACGTCGTAGAGGTCTTTTGTTTTCTCCCCGAGGCGATTGTGAACTTCTTCACGCCTGTCCAGCCGTGTTATGGGAGCGCCTGTCAGGCATTGTCACGACCACCCTGACCTTCGTAAGCAAAAGCCCCTGATGGCTTTGGGTTGCAATAGGGCCGTCATAGTACATAAATTTACGGTTTACTTGCAATCGGTGTTCTTCTGGAAAGAACTGTCGATGATATAAGCTGCGGGTTTGGAACGATTATGAGATATTTTGCTGGGCGCGAGTTTGTTAGTTTGTCTGGCCGTCGCCCAACGCTTGCGTGGCAATTTGCCTTTGCGGGTACGATCGTTCTGTTGTTGGGTATGATCCTGATCGGGCTCTGGGTAACATCGAAAATCGAGAGTGCGGCCGTTAGGAACATGGCGAGCGGCACTGCCCTCTATGTCTCGGGCATCGTCTCGCCATTGACACAGGAACTGGCGACCAGCTCATCGTTGAGCGATGATGCGCGAGGCAAAATTCTCGACACACTCAACCAGGGGCCTCTAAGAGGTGAACTGTTTTCCTTCAAAATATGGGGCAAAGACAACAGGGTCGTCTTCAGCAGCGAACCAGGGTTGATTGGTAAGACCTTTGAAGGGTCGCTTGGGCTTTCTACTGCGTTCAATGGCACGGTTCATGCCGCTTTCGATGATCTGGAAGGCGAGGAACATGAAGAAGAAAAGCGCAGTGGCCAGGTGCTGCTGGAAATCCACAGCCCCATTCGTGACGCGGTGTCCGGCCGGGTTATCGCGGTCGCGGAATTTTATGAGCGCTCTGCCGATCTGATGTCGGAGCTGGACAACGTCCGCTATGAGAGCTGGCTGGTGGTGGCCGGGGTAACCGCAGGCATGTTGGTGTTGCTGTTCGGTATCGTCGCAAAAGGCAGCCATTTGATCGAGGCGCAGAAACGATCTCTGCATGTGCAGGTCACGGAGTTGTCGCGGATGCTAGAGGTGAACAGAGATTTGCGCCAACGTGTCGATCAGGCAACGCAGCGCACGGCCGCACTGAACGAGCGATATCTTCGCAGGATATCTGCTGAGCTGCACGATGGCCCGGCTCAGCTGCTAGGATTTGCAGCGTTACGGCTGGAGGCTATCCGCACCGGACGGGCAAGAGATGACGACGAAGCCATGGTGCAACATTCCATCGATGAAGCCGTCAGAGAAATCAGGGGTATCTGTCGAGGACTGAACCTGCCAGAGCTTGAAGGGCTTTCCGGTGAAGATGTGGTTCGCCGGTTGATTACTACACACGAAAAGCACTCGGGTCGATCTATACAATTGGATATCGCTCCGCTGGAGGTCTCATCCCAGGCAATGAAAATCTGTATCTATCGATTCCTTCAAGAGGCTCTCAGCAACGCCACCCGGCATGCTCAGTCCGCCGATATCGCTGTCTCCGCAAGCGAAACGAATGGCGAAATCGTTATAGGTGTCCGGGATAACGGTATCGGTTTTGTCAGGCGTGATGATGAGGACGGCCTCGGTCTGGCCGGTCTTGAGGAGCGGGCCGCAGGACTGGGCGGAAGATTGACGATTGTCTCTGCTATCGGATCAGGCACGTCGATCACCATGACCCTGCCGAGGGTCACTAGTTCATGAGACCGCACGTGATCAGAATCGTTATTGTCGACGATCACCCCATCTTTCGAAGTGGTCTGTCCCGTAGTCTGGAAGATGAGCCGGGTTTCGAAGTGGTTGGCGAAGGTGCCAGCGCCGCCGATGCAATTTCATTATTCGACCAACACCGCCCAGATATCATGTTGCTGGATTTGTCCATGCCGGGTGGCGGACACTCGGCATTGCACGTCATTCTGCGCCGGGACGCTGCGGCTTCGGTGATTGTGCTGACCGCTTCGGGACACGATTCCGATATCGCGCAAGCTCTTGCTGAGGGAGCAAAGGGTTATGTGCTCAAAGGGGTTGGCGTATCCGAGCTTGTGAACGTCATTTCGACCGTTGCAGCTGATGATGGTTGTGTGGCGTCATCTTCGACGCGAAACGTTATGGCCGGACTGAAAACCGTCAACCATCCGGCGCAAGTCCTTGCCACCCTGACACCCCGCGAAGAGCAAATTCTTGAGCTTGTTGCAGCGGGCAATAGCAATAAGGAAATCGCTCGGCTGCTGAGCCTTCAGGAAAAAACCATCAAACACAACATGACCCGCATCCTCCAGAAGCTGAAATTGCGCAATAGGACCGAGGCTGCCATCTACCTGCGCGAAGCGCGATCAAAAGGCTGATCCTCGAATAATCGGTTCCCGTCCCATCCTCCTGATAGGGACTTTAGTCCCCATGGCCCGAAACCATCCACGGGTATAAGTGGAGTTTATCCGAATAGTTTTAAGCGCGTTTCATTCGCGCATTCGGATACACAAATTGCACGGGAAATAGGGTCCGCAGCGGCCTGTTTTGATCGGGAGAACGACGTGACTAAACGATCTGGAAAACACCTTTTGATTGCGGCTGCGCTTGCCGCGACGGGCCTTGCTGGCGTAGCGCGTGCGCAGGATACCGATGGCATTGTCGTCTATAACGCGCAACACGAAGGATTGGGTAACGCCTGGGCAGAAGCCTTCACGAAGGAAACAGGTATCAAGGTCACGCTCCGCAAGGGCAGCGACATGGAGTTTGCCAACCAGATCGTTCAGGAAGGCGCCAATTCTCCGGCCGATGCGTTCCTGACAGAAAACTCTCCGGCGATGGCGCTGGTGGAAAGCAAAGGTCTCTTCGAGCCCGTTGCCAAGGAAACACTGGATCAGGTTCCTGAGCAGTTCCGCCCTGCGAACGGTCATTGGGTTGGCATTGCAGCCCGTTCAACCGTATTTGCCTATGACAAGACAAAGCTGACAGAAGACAAATTGCCGAAGTCGATGCTCGACCTTGCAAAGCCGGAATGGAACGGTCGTTGGGCCGCATCTCCAACGGGTGCTGATTTCCAAGCCATCATTGGCGCGCTGGTACAGCTAAAGGGTGAGGCTGAAGCCACGACATGGCTGAAAGGCATGAAGGAAAACTTCAAGGCCTATCGCGGTAATTCTACGGCCATGAAGGCTGTCAATGCCGGTGAAGTCGAAGGCGCCTTGATCTATCATTATTACTATTTCGGTGATCAGGCGAAGACGGGTGAAAATAGCAAGAACGTCGCGCTGCACTACTTCAAAAATCAGGACCCGGGTGCTTTTCTCTCCACGTCGGGCGGTGGTGTGCTTGCGTCTTCCAAGCACAAGGAACAGGCTCAGGCCTTCCTGAAGTGGGTTACCGGCAAGGGTGGCCAGACAATCCTGCGTGAGGGAGATTCGTTCGAGTATGCCGTGGGAAATGGCGACGCTTCCAACAAGGCACTGGTGCCAATCGCCGATCTCCAGGTACCAAACGTTGAGCCTTCCACGCTCAACAATGCCAAAGTCACCGATCTGATGACGGCGGCTGGCCTGCTCTAAATCATTACTGTCAGACAGAAGTCATCGCAGCTTGCCTGCGATGACTTTTCGATTTCGAGGCCCGTATGAAATCTGTCGTGGAAACCGGTCAATTCTCCATCTCCAGACCCGGTCTGGTGGTCGAGGTGCCATGGACAATCCTGATCGCAATCGTGGTTGCGTTTCTTGCGCTTCTGCCGTTTTGCTTTGTGTTATGGGCAGGCATCGAAACCGGTTGGAAAACGGCATCACACTTGATTTTCCGTGCCCGCGTCGGTGATCTTATGGTCAATACGGTCCTGCTGATCCTCTTTACCGTTCCCATTTGCATCATACTGTCGGTGACGCTGGCCTGGTTGACGGAACGGACCGATCTTCCCGGTGCCCGGCTGGCGTCGTGGCTGGCCATTGCGCCGCTGGCGGTGCCGGCCTTTGTGCATTCCTATGCCTGGATCGGTTTGTGGCCGGGCTTCAATGGTTTGCCTGCAGGCATCGCAATATCTGTCGTAGCCTATTTTCCTTTTATATATCTGCCCGTATCGGCAGCGACCCGATTGCTGGATCCAGCGCTTGAAGATTGCGCGGAATCGTTGGGGTTGAACCGCTTTGCGGTATTTCGCCGTGTCGTGTTGCCGCAATTGCGTCTGGCAATCTGTGGCGGAGCACTTCTTGTTGGCCTTCATTTGCTTGCCGAATACGGGCTTTATGCCATGATCCGCTTTGATACGTTCACGACCGCGATCATGGATCAGTTCCAGTCGACCTATAGCGGGGCTGCGGCAAACATGCTGGCGGTCGTCCTTGTCTTCTGCTGCATTTTGCTTCTGTACCTCGAAGCCAGATTGCGCGGTAAGGGCCGCAGTGCGCGCGTGGGTTCGGGTGTCTCAGCCCGCAACCGCACTGTTCCGCTGGGCCGATGGAAATACCCAGCTTTTGCCATGATCATAACCGTTTCCGCATTCTCGCTCGGCATTCCGGCTCTGACGCTTGGGCATTGGCTCATTGCTGGTGGGGCAGGCGTGTGGAAGGTTGGTACAATCGGTCTGGCACTCTGGCAGACGATGGAGATTTGCTTGATCGGTGGCATCGTTGTCACTGCGGCTGCCGTGCCGATTGCATGGCTTTCCGTCCGTCGCCCGACGCGCGCCTCCGGTCTGCTGGAGAAATGTTATTATCTGGCAAGCTCCATGCCGGGCGTGGTCGTCGCGCTGGCGCTGGTAACGGTGACGGTCAGGGTTATTTTGCCGCTTTATCAAACCGTTTCCACTATCGTTCTCGCCTATGTCGTCATGTTTCTGCCTCGTGCGCTGGTCAGCCTTCGCGCAGGCATAACCAAGGTGCCCGTTGAACTGGAACAGGCTGCGGCAAGTCTTGGCCGGTCGCCAACGCGTGCGCTTTGGTCCACAACGGTACGGCTTGCCGCACCGGGTGCAGCGGCAGGCGCGGCGCTTGCTGCTCTCGGCATTATGAACGAGTTGACGGCGGCTCAAATGCTGGCACCGAATGGCACCCGCACACTCGCCATGGCCTTTTGGGCGATGACAAACGAAATCGATTATGCCGGTGCAGCTCCCTATGCCTGGCTAATGGTACTTTTTTCTCTGCCGATGACATTTCTGCTGCACAACCAATCCAGAAAGATTTCCGGTCGATGACATTTCTGAAGCTTCACGCCGTCGGCAAATCCTATGGCTCGGTGGTCGCGCTGGATGGCGTCGATCTTTTGGTCGAGGCGGGCAGCCGCACCGCCATCGTTGGCCCGTCTGGATGTGGAAAAACCACGTTACTGCGGCTTGTGGCCGGTTTTGATGTCCCGGATTCGGGAACGATAACCCTCGGTGGCGAGATGATCGCCGGTGATGGCCATCAGGTTCCAGCGCATCGCCGAAATATTGGCATCGTGGCGCAAGACGGCTGTCTGTTTCCACATCTCTCTGTGGCAGACAATATCGGCTTCGGCGTTAATGCCGAACGTGCGGTCAGACATGGCAAGGCGGCTGAGTTGATGGACATGGTCGGGCTTGATCGCGCCATGCTCTCGCGCAAACCCGATCAGCTCTCGGGCGGCCAGCAACAACGCGTGGCGCTGGCCCGCGCATTGGCGCGAAAGCCGCGTTTGATGCTGCTGGATGAACCGTTTTCGGCGCTCGATACCGGCTTGAGGGTCGCAACCCGAAAGGCTGTAACAGACGTGCTGTCTGCTGCGGGTATTCCGACCATCCTCGTCACGCATGATCAGGCAGAAGCATTTGCATTTGCCGAACAGCTTGTAGTGATGCGAAATGGCATTTTTGCTCAGGTCGGCTCGCCTCAGCAGCTTTATGCTCATCCGGTAGATCCTGTGACGGCAAACTTCTTGGGCGAAGCGATTGTTCTGCCAGCGGAGGTTTCTGGGGGCTATGCTGCCAGTGCACTTGGCTTGATGCCCGTCGATGCCCCCCTATATCGCGGCCATGCCCAGGTCATGATCCGCCCCGAACAGATCGTCGTAGCAAGCCCCCCCAGCAACGGTCAGCCATCCGGCACGATCAATGAAATGAGCTTCTGCGGGCCAACTTTCGCTGCAAAGATCACTCTCCATAATGGCGGATCGTCTTTCTACGTCAATATTCCCTCCAATGAAGGACTCAACCTCGGAGATAGCGTGTCTATTTCGGTTAGGGGAGCGGCACATTTTTTCAAAGCGTAACCGCTTGTCGCCACCGATTTGGAATGCCGTGACCAATTGCAATCAAGCCATTATCGATCAAACGAGCCTCGTTTTTCCTGTTGGCCACAAGACTTAAGCTCTTAGTATACCTGCGCTATTCCATGTTCTAGAAAATCGCAATCGACTTGCCTTCCGTTCAATTACCTTCAAGGCGATCGATTAGTAGCATCCTGATGACAACCGCCTATGCTATCAGGCTGCCTCGGCTCACAAAAACGCGTCGCGAACGCCTTCCTCTTCCTCGTGTGAGATGATGCCAGCTACATAGCCGGCACGACAATAGCAGTCGATGGCTGGCAACTGTTGCTGAAAGGTGCGGATTTCCGGCTTCTGCCTTCGTAAAAGCGGCCCGTATTTCGCTCCCCGGCAACGCGGCGTCTCGCGTGGTTCGCATAATCTCGGGAACCCCTGTGACTTGCGCGGGTTATTTATGCATGACCCCAACGAGGAGTGGAACCATGCCTAACAATGATAGTTTCCCGACAGACCCGGCATCCTCACAACGAGGCCCGACATCGACGCCGGGAGTTCCGGACCGTGTTCAAGAGAAGCCGCTGACGCCTCCCGTTCAAGACCCGGGCGATAGCAAAAATCCAAACGATCCTACGCTTAATCCTGCGCTTTTGCCGATAGGTGACCCTGCTGGCGCGGCGTAATCGGTAAACTGCTTAAAACTTAAGGCGCTTGAAGAACGTTGCTCACGGAGCTGGTTTTCAGGCGCTTTTTAATTCGTATTTGGAGGGGTTGATCGAAGTATACGGTCAAAGCATATGAGATAAAGACCGTTGCCACTATAAAGGTCAGGCCAGCCGGGATTGCCCAGCCTGCGTCACCGGGACGGGGCACGAGAAATACCGTCCACGCAAGCAGTGGGATGTGCAGCACGTAGACGGCGTAAGACGCTGTTCCCAGAAAGCTCGAAACCCGATCAAGCCAGCCGCCCGCCTCGATTGCGGACGAGACACTCAATAGGATCGGCCAGACAAGCAACACGATGACGACGTCGAATATCGGGCGAATTTCGTCGGTGATGGGCAGAAACAGCACCAAAGCAACGACTGACAGGCACAGCACGGCCAGCGCAGGACGGGTTTTGATTGTTTGACTGCGAAAGCGATAAATGAGCACACCGGCGAAGAACGAAAAGAATACTCTACCCATGCCTGCATACATCTCGTGCCATCGAAAACCGAGATGAAGCTTCCCAGAATGGATGGTTGCGATGATAAGGACACAAGCGCTCAAGGCTAAAATGACGCCAATTGTCTTCACCTGCGCGCGAGCGCCCTTGAGAGCATAGGCGATGTTGACCACAAGTTCATTGAACAGCGACCAAGCGGGGCTCACCAGAAACAGCGCACCATTGAGCGTGAGCGTAAAGGGGGCCGGTAAAAACAGCAGCCCCGTTACCAAGGCAAAACCCAGTTCCGCAGGCTGTATCTTCCGGTGAAGATCATCAATGGGAGTCGGTAGATCGAGGAAATACAGACAGACGAAGAAGGCTGTCATCAGCAGCAGCGCTAAACCATAAAGCGGATACAGCCTTAAGAACCGCGCCTTCATGAAGTTTAGCGGCTTTATTTGTCCGCTTGCAAGCCGCTCGCCGTAGGCGTGAGCCAAAACGAAACCGCTGAGCGCGAAGAACAAGTCCACAGCCAGATAGCTCGATGCTTCCGGCCTGCCAAAAAAGACTTCAGCATGCCGATGCACAATAGCAACTGCCGCCAGCCCCCGTATTCCATCGAGCAGCACAAACCGATGCGGGACGTGAGTGTCTGTCATTGATGATCCTGAAAGGCAGAACGCCAACGCATCAAACGCATGGAAGCAAAACCGGTTCATAACGCATATCACATTGCGCGATTTTGTAGAGGCTCTGCCGTCATCAATGAAGAAAAACGTTGTAGCACGTTGTGAGAGAGTTCGACCTCGCGCACTAAACGTTTGACGGTGTTTCGCCCGAGCATAGAGCGGATCATGTGGCTTTGCGGTGCATGGACGCTCGAGACTATAGTCTCTTCGCAATCCTCGGTTCCCACCAAGCTCAGGAGCGAGAACGGTTATAGTGCCGGCATTTTCGATGACGCCACGTCGCAGGGCAAAAGCGTCGTTGCCAATCGGAAAACTGGCATCGACATCCCGCGAGATCAATGTCGGCAGGAGAAGTGCTGCCACTCTTTTTCCGGTCGCATCCGGTCTTTGACTGCTGTTTGAAGATGCTCGTGTAGCTGCGATAGACAGACCAGTTATGATCACTTGCGAGATGACAGCGCGGCTGGCAATCATAGCAGGTATTCCGCACATTTGTTAACCAGAAGTAATGCCGCTGGCTTGCCACTTTTTCTAAAGTGTGTTTGATTGACGCTACCCTTACTGGAAGGGGTATTGGGTTGAGGCCCGCCGGTTGGGTGGGACCTAAGGCGGGCCTCCCTGACTTCCGATCGCCGTTTTCTTCTCAAATTTGCCACGCGCCTTGTCGTCGCGTTCCTTTGAAGCCGCTGCAATGATACGCGCCACCACGCCGGGCGCGCTCCTGTGGGCCGTCATTGAGGTTTGGCCATGATGATGATGCCTGTGCGCGCGCAGGTGACGAAAGGCGCTCCCAGTGTGGCCCCTCAACCGGAGAGAGAGAAGAAGGCGAGTCATGTCGCGACAAAGTTTGCCACTAGCAGCATCGGCGTCCTGGAGTCCGTCATACGACAGGCAATCTGAAACGCACTACCAGCGCTATGCCATCGGTGATTCAAGACGGGTAAGCGTAAATTTTCGTGAAACTGCATCGTGACCGATGCTCCGGCGAGAAAGTTTCATGGTTTGACGCTACTGTGATTTAGCATGCATCAAAATTTCTGCTCCAAACACGGTCGGTCCACTGATCGACCTACCGTGTTGCTATCCATCATCCAGGGAGTCTCGATTTGATCAACGAACGTTCGCCCATTGCCCCATGTTCGTCCAACCGGGGCAAATCAGAACAGGTACCATGTTGCCGCATCAGATAGCGTTGAGGATTGAGGCAGCGGAGCTTGAGTGGAAAAAAAGAGCGCTTGCGACAAGGCACCGGAAGCCCTTGTCGAAAACAAGGTTGTTTCGGAACCTATGGTGTCGGATGCACGGCCCAGATTCATGAACTCGTGGTGGTGCAAACCGGTGAACCGGTCATTTCGCCGTAGTTGCGGCGTAATCAGGTCTGAAAAGCTCAATTGGAACAGCCATCGATGTGGCTTTAAAGCGCTCTCACCGGACGATGTGGGCCTTATTTTTTAGGCAACTTGAAGGTGCAATCGGGAACTCTCTTCGGTTTACACATGCGAAGGATTTCGGCGCGCGCTGCGTCAGCACCCTTCGAGGGCTGTTTTTTAACGTACGGGCCAGACGTAAAGAAGAGCCGGGACGCTAACAAAGATGATCAACAATGACAGAGGCAACCCCAATCGGGGATAATCAGAAAACTTATAGCCCCCGGGTCCAAACACGAGCGTGTTGCATTGGTGGCCAACAGGGGTCAGGAAATCGGAGCCAGCACCAATCGCAACAGCCATGAGGAATGGCTCTGGTCTGAATCCGAGATTTGTGGCGAAGGTCGCAGCGATTGGCCCCATCACAAGCACAGTCGCTGCATTGTTGAGAAACGGCGTCACTGCCATAGCGGTAACAAGGATGAGTGCAAGTGCGCCCCAAGCCGGAAGATTGGCTGCAGCGTCCCCAAGCCAGCGGGCGATCAGTTCGCTGCCACCCGTTGTGCGCAGGGAGTCGGAAACTGGGATGAGTGCCGCGAGCATGACCAGGATGGGGCCGTCCACAGACTTGTAGAAATCCGTAAGCGGAATAGCGCGGAACACGACCATGCCAAGTGCAGCAGCGAAAAACGCTACCGAAACAGGCACTATGCCGATAGCTGTCGTTGCCATGGCAATGGCCAAAATCACTAACGGAATGAACGAACGGCGTTTCGTGCCCAAAAGCACCTCTCGCTGAGCCAGCGGAAGCAGCGAAAAATCCTGCAGCATGGCAGTTAGACTGCTGCGGCTACCCTGTAAGACAAGAACGTCGCCGGTTGTTAGCGTCAGTCCGCCTAATCGCTCCTTCAGGCGTTGACCCCGACGGCTGATTGCAAGCAGGTTGACCCCGCGTGTGTACGACAAGGCTAACTCTTTCGCTGATCTTCCCGCAAGCGTGGACTCTTGGCTGACAATTGCCTCAACAGAGATAACGTCAGTTTGCGGCTGTCCGTGATCCTTTAGCGGTTTGCCCGACAGTTGCAAGTCGCCGCCTGACACGACCCGATCAATTGCGCTCGACGAACCTTCTAAGAGAACTATGTCGTTGTGACGCAAAGTCAGGTCTGGAAACGGGGCCATGCGAGTTGAGCCCCGTAAGACAGCACTCGCTACGACTTCCCCGTCACCAAGTTTCAGTAAGGTGCTCAGAGGCTCCGAGATCAGCATTGAATGCTCCGGTATTGTGACCTCGCTCGAGTAATTCTTAATCTCAACCGCTTCCTCGATCGAGCTTTTTTGCTTGTTCCGGCTTGGAACAAGCCAGTGAAAAAACAAAAGGAAGGTTATACCGACAACCGCCAGGATGCCTCCAACGGGCGTAAAATCAAACATCGTGAACGAGGCCCCGGTCATCTCCTGTCTTAACCGAGAAACGACGATGTTGGGCGAGGTTCCAATTTGTGTCATAAGTCCGCCGAGCAGAGCGGCGAAGGCCATAGGCATCAGGTATTTCGATGGCGACACCCCAGACTTTTTTGCGAACTGAAAGGCTACCGGCATCATAATTGCGAGTGCGCCTATATTCTTGATGAACGCGGAAAGGACTGCCACCACGATCATCAAAAGTGCGAGCTGTGTTCGCACGGTGCTGAGGCTTGGAAAGAACTTCTTAATGGCGATATCGACAGCGCCGCTGCGAGCGACACCCGCGCTGACGACCAGAGCGCTACCAACGATGATGACGATGTCGTCGGAAAAGCCTGAAAATGCTTCGGTCGGTGGAACGATACCGACAGCCACGGACCCAATCAACGCGCAGCAAGCAACGACGTCGTAACGGAAGCGGTCCCAAATAAAGACTGCCATCATGAGTGCAATGACGGAGAATGCGAGGATCTGATGCGTTGTCATGTCATACCGAAAAGGAGGCTAGCGTATATGCGACAACCAAACGGGATGGAAAACGCCATTTAAAACGAATGTCGGCAGGGCAAGTTCCAATAGCAACGAAACTTAGGCCGTTCTTCCCAAACGATACATCGCCGATGTCGACAATAGTGACGAGGTAAGATTTATCAAAAATGGGCAATAATCAGTTTTGAAAGCTCTACCTGGGCAGTAAACCATTTGAGTTAAAAAGGCATTCTCAACAACCAGAAATCATTGAAGATTAGTGTCCCCTACGGCCTGCGAAGTGCTAAGCAAGTTAACGCTTGGACCTCGTGTCTCGCCGCTGGCCAATGGTGTAGGGCTTGCAAGGCCGTAGGACTTCGCGCCCGTGGTGACGAAGCAGTGGCGGGCAAGCACCGAGGAAGTCGCCGGCAAGCTTACGAACGACCAGCGGAAGGCCATCGTGGCGGCCGTGAAATCTTGAGATTACAAGAAATCACCCAAGGCCAAGAACCGGGTTGGCAATGCTGCGGCCCTTGCCGTGATCCTCGACATGGACGACGGGTCGCAGCGGAAGCGGGCGGATAGCCCGGTCACGACACAGACGAAGAAAAGCGCGCTTGTCGAGAGGAGGGCATGATCCGGTCAGGCGTGAGATGACGGTGTTTGTCAGGGTGGCATAGAGACGAATATCGGGCCAGAAATAGCTGGTTATTTTTTAGGCGGAACGATGTGCTCCTGAGAGTGTTTAGGTGTTGCCAAAACGCAGTCGGTCGGGCTGCGCTGCTCGTTGGGTGCGGGAAGCGTTAGACGTCTTTAGGATCAGCTGCGTCGTTAGGACTAATTTTTTTAGAGGAGACCTTCATGAACTCGATCATTTATCTGGTGGGACTGGTCGTTGTCGTCCTGTTCGTTCTCTCTCTGTTGGGGCTACGTTGATGGTAGAATCTACATTGATCGAGAACCCGAACCGCAGCTTCGTTGACTGGCCTGCAATTTTTGCCGGTACGGCCATCGCCTCCGGCACTGTGGCGGTACTCACCGCGTTCGCTGGCGGACTGGGCTTAAACGCAATCTCTGCCGACAACGGCGGCGAACTCAGCATTACATGGCTCATCGTAACTGGCCTTTTTGTGGTCCTGTCCATGGTGGCGTCATACATGCTTGGTGGTTACATCACCGGTCGCATGAGACGCCCAGTTGGAGGCTCCGCAACCCGAGATGAGCTTACGACTCGAGACGGAATCAATGGTTTGGTCGTGTGGGGCATCGGCACGGTCGTATCCGCTTTTCTTGCGCTCAGCGTGGTTTCGGGCGGCGTAAAGGCCGTCGGGAGCGTTGCTCAGACCGCAGTTGAGGCTACTGGCTCGGCGGTCGGTGGCGCGGCGCAGGGCGTGGGTCAGTTGGCTGGCGGAGTCGTTTCAGGCGCTGGTAATGCCCTTGGTGGTCTCGCCCAGGGCGCTGGTCAGGCCGCCGCTCCAAGCATTGAGCAGTCGTTGCCACAGGGTCTCAAAGCAAACCCGATCGAATACTTCACCGACACGTTGCTGCGGACAGATACACCTGCACTGAATGCCGATCCTAACAGTGGTGATTTCCAGCGCCAAGCCGGCGGCATACTGAGCAATCTGCTGTCGACGGGCGAAATATCCGATGCGGATAAAGCATGGATGGCTAATCAGGTCGCTGCACGCACAGGCATCCCTCAGGCAGATGCGCAGACCCGCGTGAACCAGACTGTGGAGCGTGTTCAGGCCGTTCGTGCAGCAGCGCAACAGCGCGTTGATGAAGCTCAAAAGAAGGTTAACGAACTGAGAGCCCAAGCCGAAAAGACCGTGCAGGACGCCAAGACTGCAGCCGCAGATGCGGCCGAGAAAGCCCGGATAACCGGTATTCTGACAGCTTTTCTTCTTGCGGCATCTTCGCTCGTAGCCGCAGCAGCAGCTTATATTGGCGCTGTACACGGCGGGCGTCACCGGGACGAGGGTCGCGTTTGGGGCGGTCTCGCGTATCGAAAGTAGGATCGATGCGGAGGCGGAACCATACGCGCCTCTGCGCATTCTTAATGCCAAGTAGCTTGCGCACTGACCACGGATGTACTGGCAGAAGATGACAAGCGGCAGGAAGGTCGGTGCGGTTTCGCCCCGGCCTTTTTTGTTCCGTTACGCTCAGGCCTCATAAAATCAGAGCCGGAAGATAAAAGTGGCGGTGATGCAAATGCTTGAGAAATAGGTGCGTGCGCAGCGGTCATAACGTGTGTGGATGCGCCTCCAGCTCTTTACCTTGCCCCATAGGTTCTTTATTTTGTGGCGTTTCCTGCAGAGAACAGGATCGTGCGGGACGGGCACTTCCCGGTTGGATGGTGAAGGGCAGGCGTCGATCTCGCGCTCGGCTAAGGCGGCGCGAAACCAGTCGGCGTCGTAGCCCTTGTCCGCCAGCAACGTCCTGGCTTTTGGCGGGACACGCAGCATGTGTCGCCCCTTTGTAATCGCCTATCTGGCCTCCGCTCAAAAGTAGGACAAGAGGCCTTCCTTCTCGATTGCAGACGGCATGTTGTTTGGAGTTCAGGCCGCCTTTGGTTCGTCCTTGTTTATCAGGCTGGCTGCACTGCGACCCGCTTTGAGGTGCGTGGCATCGATCATCATGGATTTGCTGCGATTTGCTGTCAGTTCGGCCAAGATGGGGTTGAAGACACCGAGCCGGCTCCGGCGAATGAAACGATTATGGATCGTCATATGCGGCCCGTACAGCAGATTATCTAGGGCTTGCACGGCAAGGACATTATGAAGCGCTACAAGTTCATCGGCGTGTCCTGTCAGCGTGATGCTGATCGCCTTCAAGCGTTGAATATAAATACGCTCGTCGACCATGCATTCTGGCACGTGACCCATGATCGCAACCTAGCGCGCCGCGTCGTATGTCACCTTGATGCGATTAAATATCAGTTTCCCGACATGAAGGCGGCTGCCTGACCATCCAGGGGTGGTCGCAAAGTCAACGATCGACCTGCCTAGGGACGGTCGGGAAATGCAATGTTACTCCAAACACAAGTTTTACAATTCGCGCCAAAAGAAAAGGCCCGCGTTTGAAACGGGCCTAGAAGGTTTACCAGCGGTCGCGACGATCACGATGGCTACGCCATTCTCTGTGATCTCGGCGATCTCGCCACTCTCTGCGGTCATGCCAGCGGTCACGACGATCCCATCTTTGCTCGTAGTGTCTTGGCGGTCCAACGGGGCGGCAATATCCGCGTGGTGACAGACGAAAACCACGTCCGCATGCATAGTCTACGTCGTGCACGACGGATGCAGCCGGTGCAGAGGGGTTGCCAACAGGCATGGCGTTTGCACCGCTGCCGATGAGCGCGGTTAGAATAATTCCCGCACCGAAGATTAACTTGCGCATTTCAATGACTCCTTTGTGATGAGCCATTTAGCTCCCATTTTTGTGAATGCCCTCTGAACGAAACGTGAGGATTTTGTGGCGGTCCCGCGTGCGTGCGTGCAAGAGCGCGCGTGCAAGGGGTTGAGCATGTCTGATAAGACAAGCCGCGTAGACAGCCTGGCTGAGGCCGTGAGTATTGCTTCTGCGGCTGCTGAGGAAATCCCGTTTCCCGATAGAGAGTCCTCTTGAATAGGGCGACGTTCCGTTTTTCAAAAATGTCATTGCAGAATATGCCCGCGCCGAATGGTCAACCCACCGGCTTGGGATAGCAGCCATCCTGGCTCTCACGATGGCAGATTTGGCGTGTGAGCAAGACCCTCTGCGAAGCGACGGTGCCGTCGCATGGACAGAGGCTTTCGGGCGAAGGCTGAAATCACGAACGGTGGGCTAATATTGATCGCCGCGACGGTCCCATCGATCTTGCTTTCAACGGCGGTTCTCGTCCAAGTCGCCGTCAGCGCACAGCAGCGGAAGCGATAGACTGCCATTCCCGGGTCATGTCTTTACGACAGATTGGAGTGCGGATTTCAGATAACGCTCTGTAAGTTCATTACCGCTTTGCTGGGCGAGCGTGATCGCTGCGGAAATATGGCCTTCGATCCCTTCCTCTGTCTCGTGTACTTTCATGTCATCGGCAGGCATCACAATCCCGGAGTATGTGACGGGTAAACCGTCCTCATCGCGTGAACAGGAACCGATGCTGACGAGGGACTTATACCGTCCGCTAGGGCTGAGAATACGATAAGGCGTAACGGCGGGAGTGCCGCCGAGCAGAACACTATGGATGCGCTCAGCCAGGCGCGCGCGATCATCTTCGACGATAAGCGAAAGGATGTGTTCCACTGGGACCCCTTGGATGAGGTCATCGTCACCTATCTCGTAAAACTCTCCAAACGTCTTGTCGGCGGTAATTATGTTCTCCGGGATCGACCACGAGTAAAATGCCACTTTTCGCAGTAAGCGGTTTAACAGCTTTGTTTCTTTAACTTCTGTCTGCATAGAGCACCACGTCTCCGCATGTTTCCTTCACCCTGACAAAAGCTAGAATCTGTAAATCCGGAAAACAAGACGCAAAGCTAAATGTTGACGCCTTATTCAATCCATCTAATGATTGCCGATCAATCTTTTGCTTATTGAACTTCGGTTACCGCGCCTGAAACGCGTCTCGACGAACTTTTCTTTCAAACTATCGTTACACTCCCCGCGAGGCTTTACGCCTTGCACTCGTTCAACAACGTATTGAGAGGGTTCATCATGACCACAGGCACAGTTAAATGGTTTAACGCCACCAAAGGCTTCGGATTTATCCAGCCGGACAACGGCGGCGAAGACGCCTTCGTTCACATCTCGGCTGTCGAACGCGCCGGAATGCGCGAAATCGTTGAAGGACAGAAGTTGAGCTACGAGCTCGAACGCGACAAGAAGTCGGGCAAGATGTCAGCCACAAACCTTCAGTCTGCATGATTTTTGACTGCTTTCGCTTTGATCACGGATGTACTGGCATCGCAGGAGCAGAATTTTTGGAAGGCCGGACGATTGTCCGGCCTTTTCCAGTTTGCATAAATCTACGGAGGGCTTGATGTCCCAGAGCAAAGCTCGCGAAGACGCCGAACTCGCCTGCAGCGACATGCAATCTCAGTTTTTGGGACGTGGGAATGCAGTAGAAGAGATCGACCACGTGGCCAGATCGCGTGAGGAAAAAAAACGTGCCGCGTGCGTGAAGCGAGGCTTACAAAGAGGAAGAAGACCGTTTGACAGCGACCACCAAGAACGCAGTCAAAACGCGCAAAAAGGCCTCACCCATGGCCAGAGACCACAGACTCGATCACTCCGATTGGTCCTCCGGCGAGCTCTGCAGGGCTTTGCGGCGGGGGTGGCGCTATGGATATGGGAGGTGGGCACTGACGAGCTTGTGATGGACAGCCATAGCTACATGCTCTGCGATGTCACTAGAACCGAGCCGCTGACGGTCGAGCGGCTACGGTAGCAAGCTGCTACACAGCACTCTCGCCAGCAAGCTCGGTGGAACAATCATGCACGACTGGTCGAAAGAGGGCCAGATCGCGACGCTGAAAATCGATGCAGCCCATCTCTCCGGTTAACTTTCATTGCTTTTCGCAGGTCAGCTCAGGCGCTCTGATCGTACCGGATCATAGAATGCGGAGACCCTTGTCATATCTGCCGAGCGGAGGACAGAGGAGAGGCGGCGCGTCTCTCTGGGTCTCAGACCGGCATCGCGTTGATCCATTCCATCGACGCACATCCCACCAGTAGGCTATGGATGCGTCATTCGCGTTCTGCCCGCCTCATCGGCATGCGATCTATAATGTCAAACATATCGAGATCGCTCACGACGGTGTCACTGCGCAGTTTGATGCCGCCGTCTTTTCCTACTAAGACGACCTGGAAACGATCTTTCTTGATATCTGCCTCTCGCCGTAATGCGACCGCATCGAGTTTTGAGACTGATCCAAAAAAGGCTTTTGCGTCGTCGTCGGAGACACCGATCACAACGAGGTCTCGCTCGCTAAGTTCGGAACGTTGATCTGTCAGGATTTTTATCTGATGCGCTACCCGCTGATCGCGGACCTCGCCGAAGACGATGACGGCCCGCTTCTTCCAGGTCAATTTTGAGAGGCTATCCATTGCGAACACCTGAGATGATACGAGGGCGATTAGAGCGGCGACGAGCAATCTTGCCATTGCGGGGCCTCCATTGTTGCATCCGTGAACGTCGTCACGGGCGAGAGGTTCAACCAGAAATGCTGTATTGCCATTACGGGTGAACAAAAACTGCGTCTCATTGGCCACGGTGACTTACATAGCCACGCATTGCTGGATGAGACGATTGCCTTCTTCGAGCGCATTCGACCTCAAGCCATCGCGGCGGAAAGTGCCACCTCGCAGTGAACCAACGTTGTGTCGAAGACAGGTACCGAGACGTTCTCCGCGCTCAACAGCATTCCGACTTCGGTACATCCGAGGATCAGGCAGTCACATCCTTCCTCCACCAGTCGCTCGGCGATGGATTCAAAGATAGTTCGGCTGCGTTCATTGATCACGTCACGGCAGAGTTCTTCGTAGATGATCCGGTGCGTTTCGTCCCTATCTTCTGCGTCAGGCACGACAGGGATCAAATCGCGGGCTCTGAGGCGGTCGGTGTAGAAGGATTGTTCCATGGTGAACTTGGTTGCCATCAGACCAGGCCGCTTCAGCCCCTGCGCCGAGATTTTCTCAGCGGTCGCATCGGCAATGTGAAGGAGCGGTATCGAGAGACCATCGACGATCTTGTCGGCCACCTTGTGCATTGTGTTGGTCGCAAGCAACAGCAACTGCGCTCCGCCACGTTCGAGCGCGAGGGCCTCGGCATTGAGAACCTGTCCGGCAGTGTCCCAGTCTGACGAGGCCTGGAGCTTTGCTATCCCGTCGAAATCGACAGATCGAATCAGAAGTTCCGGGGAGTGCAGACCGCCCAGTCTTTCCCTCGTCAGCCTCGCCAGCTCGCGATAGTACGTCTGCGTGGATGCCACCGACATGCCCCCAAGAATTCCGATCGTCTTCATATCAGCGCTCCGAGCTTTCGTTATAATTCTGAGGCAGAGCAAATCAGTTCATGCTTTCATAACAGAAAGCCGCGTTCCGGCAATTCGATGCCGCGCTGACTGAGCTAGAATAAAGACGCTCGTCCCGACCACCAGTCGGGTAGGGACGAGCGCCATCCATGGGTTCAGCCAAAAGGTGCGAGCTTAGCTTTTCTGAAGCAATGCGTTGTCGAGCTCAACGCTCCGCTCGTAGGCGTCTGTGGACACGAGGTTGCCAGCCTGTTTCGCGAACGCCCCCGCGGGGAGGGATCGTTCCCAAACCGAGACCTCATCCAATATGGAAACGACGTAGACGTCGGCTGCGGTGAACCGTTCACCCGCGATGAAAGGTTGCCGTGTTACCGCGAACTAGAGTTGATTCAACGTGCGCTCGAAGCTGCCATAACCGAAAAAGAACTCCTGTTCCGCAAGCGGAACAAATCCTGCGCGCTTGTTGGTAAAGGCCTGCTCCACCGGACCTGCGGCAAAGAAGATTTAACGATAATAGTCGGCTTTCGATTGGTTGAGGGGAGCCAGGTTCGCCGACGGAAAGAAATCGGCGCGATGGGCAATGATCGCTCCGCTCTCGCTGATGACATGACTGTCATGCTTGATCTCAGGTATCTTACCAATCGGATTGACCTCCCTGAAAAAGCGACCCTCCGCATTGCTCTCGTCGGTTTAGGGCTTGTTGAGCGCTGCGCCGCCCCAAGGGTCGCCCGCGCTCACCTTTTGGCACTCTAGCAAGGTGGTCTCGTGGGCACTTGCTTCTTCGAGCATTCAGCGGACCACGAGGAGTTTCTGGTCGTTCTCGAACCCAGAATAACCGTTGAGAACACTTACTCGCATTGACGCCGACAATCCTAATTTGACCGCGGCTCAGACAGATATCATTTTGGGCCACACCATCGGTGCGCAATGACACATAGTCGGCATTCATTCCGCCGCCCTCGGGGCCGCCGCTTTGAAAAGAAAAGGGGGTCCCGGCGATCTATATCGTCCTGAAAAAACCGGGGCATTCACCATTAGTCAAAGCATTGGCGCATTTGAGGCACGGGGGAGGGGCTGGTAGTCAACCAACTTGAGTTCAGTGACGCTATCGTCACCTTTGGCGATGATCTCGGCGTACCGGATCGAATGTCCCGTGGCATCACCGATCATCCTGTAAATGTCGCTCGCCAAGACAAAGTTTTACTGGGGTGCTCTACCGAAAACGGGCGATTTGTTCATCGGTATTCGTCGACATTTCAAATGGACATGGCGGCAGCCTTCACGAAGCCATTGAAAACGTTTTCCTCACCTTTCACTCGCTATGCGTCGGATTCCAGCTGAGACCGTCGAGGCGGCGCACACCGCGGACGGCATTGTCTTGCCTTAACTAAGTCAGCTAGCCCACCACAGGCCGGGCGCTATCTTCCTCTTACGTAGACGGAGTCACTGTCTCTGGATCCGCTGTTCGCCCAGTCTCTACCGTTCTCGCGCCGCCAGTCGCAACGACCTGCGTAGGGGTGAGACACATCATCTTGGCCGTTGCCACATGACTGGCCGAGTGGGGCCGACGGACCGCCACGATAGCCGGGGCCGTCGACGCAACTGCTAAGCAGGCCCATCGATGCGAGGCAAATTGTTATAAGGGAAAACTTCATGGCCCAATCTCCAATTTATCAAACCAAACGCTCGCTGGTGGACCAAGTTCCATTCCGCGGGTCGGTCGCGCAAAAGGAAAAACAATGCCAGTCCAAAATCGCCACACAGGAGAGAGCATTCGTGCGCCTGCATGAGGTCTATAAACAGGGAGCTGCCAACATGGCTAGAGAAACTTTGCCATCTCGCTGGAGGAAGGAAGTTCGCAATATACAAGTTCCGCGTGCTGAACTGGAAAGGGTCTGGCAATCTCAAGACGAGACGGATGTCCAGCTTCAAAAGCAGATTGATGAGATAAAGGCCAATGCAGCGGCTACATACCCTCCCCGAGACGCTATGCTTGATATGAGAGAAAGGTTGTTGGAGCGCCAGCGCCCGTCTTCAAGTCATGACGGCGGCGTATTAGGTCGTAACCTTTTAAAAAAACAAGCCCGACATCGCTGCCGGGCTCATCCTTTAAATGCAGAAACATGGGGAATTAAAACTTCACGCCGAGACCGACCCGAATTGCGTGTTGGTCGAGGTCGGAGTTGATCGTGCCGCCTCCAGCAAAGTTGAAGTCCTTATCGCCGAAATCGGTATAACGATATTCGATGCGGCCAAACATCATGTCCGTAAAGGCGTAGTCCACGCCAACGCCGACTGTGTAGCCGTTGAAGTTTTCTTTTTCTTCAGGCAGGCCAACTACTTCGGCATAACCACGGCCAACGGCCCAGCCAGCTGTTCCATAAACGAGTGCACGATCAAATGCGTAGCCTACACGGCCACGGACAGAGCCTTGCCAATCAAGACCATAATTAATCGTGGTAAAGCCAAGGAAACTCTGGCTGTCATCGCCCCAGTTTGCTTCGAAATCGCCTTCGACGCCGACGACCCAATTGTTGGAAAACTGGTAGTTATAGCCAACGAAACCGCCCGCAAGAGCACCATCAAAGTCCGCGGAAATGTCACCAAATCCACCGGAGATATTGGCATCCTGGTTGTTCCAAGCATAGCCGCCCTGAATACCGACATTAAAACCGGTCCAAGAAAAAAGCGGAGTTTCTACTGATGCAGGGGCTGTGGGGACTTCATTCACGGCGTCAGCTGCCATTGCTGTCGAAGCGGCGAGAACGAAAGAGAGGGTTACTATGATATTTTTCATGATTTTCTCCCAATATTAGATTTTTGGAGAATACTTAATTAATCACAAAATGCTGTAGTATTAGAGCCACACCAACCACCATTGCCCGAAACTTAGTTGCTTTCTACAGACTTACCCAAAAAAAGTTCACAAATTTGATTTCGGGCATTATGGAAATGTTGCTTGAAATGCGCGTCGTCGCGAAGCGGCCTTCGCCGTGGGCTTACGCCGTTACCCCATGTCCGGGGTTTCACCGTGCTTAAAGATGATCGTCGGAGGGCCGTATTCTCCGATGTCTGGATCTGCATCACGCGACCAGGCCACAACGCCGTCATATTGGCTGACCAGTGATTTCCCTTCACGTATGGCGCGATCTTCAGTCGGCATCTGTTTTTCCTCCATAGCCTCGACCATGTTGCCTTCATCATCCCTTTTGTATGCGGCGAGAACGATCAATTTGATTTTAGCCATGTCTCAATCCCTTAGGTGGGTCATGCACTCAGCACGCCAATCGCATCACAAAAGCTACTCGCTTTCGATCCTCTGCAATCTTGCCGCTTTGAGTTTTTCGGTTTTGTCTCTGTTAACGCTAATCCGCTTCTCTTCCAGATTGGTAGCAGCCAATTTAATGGTGTCGAAGTCACCTCTGACTGAGGTACGCCCGGCTTTGTTTGGCTCTAGATCGGCCATGTGCAAATCCTTGGTTCTCGAAATAAGTGTATTTTCGTTACTTTAACGCACTGGATGTGTAATCGTTGCCGCGCCTTCAGACCGCTTCGCGCTCCTGGCTCGGAACCCACCCCCACGTATAGCCTCGGGCCATGGCCGTGACGGCTAAGCTCAGTTGATGTTGCCGGTGCTCGATCTCTTCCTGCATTGCCTCAATCGCAGCCATGGCATTTCCATCGTGACATTGCACAATGTAATCGGCAAACTCAGTGGCTGCTGGTCTAGCTTCTGGTCGCACGTTCTCTATCTCCATATTTCAGAGACCAATGCCGCAAATGTGTTTCTTGAATGCGCGCCCGTCCGCGTCAGTTGTGTTCTTATTATGTTCTTACTTGAGGGTAAGTCAATAGTGGCTTTCAAGCGGCATTACGTTTTATGAAACAGGCTACAAGCCGTGGCGTCCACCAGCCGCTCCCGCTCTTGAGGCCTCGCGCCGCAGTTCTAGTCAGCCATGTTTTGCAGTTGTATCCTCGTGTCATAGTGAGGCGTCTTCCAGCGCCGCACGGCGAAATGATGGGGTAGACATTAGCTATTTTCAAGCCTGGCCTGTTCCCTCAGCCTCCAGACACGGGGAGGTTCACCAGCCCGGCTGAGGAAAAATCGGGAAAAATAGGCGGGATCCGCAAAGCCCAAATGGGCCGCAATTTCGCTGACGGGAGCTACTGAAAACAATAGCTGGGCCTTGGATTCCTCCATCAGTTTTTCCGCAATCAAATCATGCGCCGTGCAACCCAATGCCGAGCGGACGATACGATTGAGATGGGTCAGCGACACGTCGAGCGACCGCGCATAGAAGGCGACCGGCTTATGGCCGCGGAAATGCTGCTGGATCAAAGCTCGGAGCGCCTCGATACGGCTCGCCTTGTCTGAGCGGAATGGTTGTTCTGCAGTCTGCGCGGAGGATATCCGTGTCAAAAGCTGCAAGGTCGACGAGATATAGGCGGCCAGAAGATTGCCGCGCCCGAGGCGACGATTGTCGAATTCGTCCGCAAGCCGCGTCAGCGTTTGTGCCACATAGGCCCCATCCGCCTGGCCAATGTCGAGGCGCGTGACTATCGGTACTAGGAGCAGTCCGCTGCGTTCGCCAGGCCCGTGGCCGAGATGTGTATTGAGGACCGTGAGCACGAGGCCCCTCACATCGCGCGAGAAGCGAAAACCGTGATTAAATCCGACGGGCACGCTGACGACGGCAGGCGGGAGAATCGGTACAATTCCGTCGCCAAACATAGCATCGCCAGATCCGCTCTCGAGGTACAATATCTGAAAGAACGATTCATGTCGGTGAAGCCGGATTTCCCATCCATGACGGCTGCTTCGCGACTGAATCGTCTCGCAATGCACCCAGAAATCAGGCTCTTTGCGCGCATTCTCGCCGTAGAGCATATAGGTTGGAACGGACTGCATTGCGATGTTTTCTCCAGCGCGAATGTTCAGATAGTGCAAGCATCCGGCTGAAATGTCCATTGCGGACAAGCCTGAAGCTCATCACACTTGCAACATCAACTGCGATCGGGAGGAAAGCATTGAGAACACAAGTTGCCATCATAGGCTCCGGACCATCCGGTCTGCTGCTCGGTCAGCTTTTGACAAATGCTGGAATCGATAACGTCATCCTCGATCGCGTATCGAAAGAGTATATTCTCGGCCGCGTGCGCGCTGGCGTGCTGGAAGAGGGTACTGTCGAGCTTCTCGACAAGGCGAAAGCTGGTGCGCGCATGCATGCGGAGGGGCTTCCACATGGTGGGTTTTCACTGGCATTCGACGGCCGAGATCATCGGATCGACCTCTCCGGACTGACCGGTGGCAAGCGCGTCATGGTCTATGGCCAAACCGAGGTTACCCGTGACCTGATGGAATGTCGCGAAGCCAGCGGGGCTATGACGATCTACGAAGCGTCCAACGTCCAGCTGCAAGATTTCGATATCGGTTCGCCGTTTGTAACCTATGAAAAAGACGGCACGACACACCGGCTCGATTGCGACTTCATTGCGGGCTGCGACGGTTTCCACGGTGCCAGCCGCAAGGCAGTGCCACCGGGTGCGATCAAAATATTCGAAAAGATTTATCCCTTCGGCTGGCTGGGTATTCTCGCCGATGTCGCGCCCGTGAGCCATGAACTGGTCTATGCGAACCATCCACGCGGCTTTGCGCTCTGCTCCATGCGCTCGGAAACACGCAGCCGCTATTATCTTCAATGTTCGCTGGATGAAAAACTGGAGGGTTGGAACGACGACCGGTTCTGGGATGAGTTGCGGCGCCGCCTTCCTGCCCACCATGCGCAAGCTCTGCTAACCGTACCATCCTTCGAAAAATCGATTGCTGCGCTGCGTTCCTTTGTTGCCGAGCCGATGCGGTTCGGCAGGCTGTTTCTCGTGGGAGATGCGGCCCATATCGTGCCGCCCACAGGCGCGAAGGGCCTGAACCTTGCGGCCAGCGACGTGCACTATCTCTTCAGCGGGATGCGGGAGCATTACAAGGATCATTCGGACGCCGGTCTAGATACTTATTCGGAAAAAGCCCTTGCCCGCGTCTGGAAGGCAGTACGTTTTTCCTGGTGGATGACCAACATCATGCATCGTTTTCCCGACACCGGAGACTTCGGCCAGAAAATTCAGGAAGCTGAACTCGATTATCTCACCCATTCGCCAGCGGCCTCGACGGCGCTCGCGGAAAATTATGTGGGTCTGCCCTACTGATGAAATGCCAAAAGGGTGCGTATCTCGCGACATGCGTTTAAGAACATAGGTTGAAACGGTGCAAAACCTGGGAGGTGCGCACCAAAAAGGGAGGACTAAAGCATGAGGAAAATCATTCTTGCCGCCATGGCGGCGCTCGCACTGAGCAGCACGGCTTATGCCGACGTCATCAAGGTAGGTGTCGTAGGGCCGTTTTCGGGTCCGTTTGCATTGCAGGGCAAAAACTTCAAGGCTGGCATCGATGCCTATATGGCGATCCATGGCAACAAGGTTGGTGATGAAACGGTAGAGATAATCTATCGCGATGTCCCGCAGGCCGATCCCGCCCAGTCCAAGGCGCTCGGACAGGAACTGGTCGTCAAGGAAAAGGTGCAGTATCTGGCCGGGTTCTATTTCACCCCAGATGCCATGGCCGTGACGCCGATCCTGAAACAGGCAAAGGTCCCTATGGTCATCATGAATGCTGCGACCTCTGCGATCATGAAGACCAGCCCGTTGGTCGTGCGCACGTCGTTCACCACCTGGCAAACTTCTACCCCGATTGCGACCGTGGCCTTTGAGGCTGGCGTCAAGAAGATAATCTCGGTGGTCAGTGACTACGGTCCGGGCGTAGATGCCGAAAATGCCTTCAAGGCGGCCTTCGTGAAGGCAGGAGGCGAAGTGGTGCAGTCGATCCGCATGCCGCTGACCACCAATGATTTCAGCCCCATCATGCAGCGCATCAAAGACTCGGGCGCGGATGGCGTCTTTGCCTTCCTTCCGTCCGGCCCGACAACCCTCGGCTTCGTCAAGGCCTATAATGACAACGGCCTGAAAGCGGCTGGCGTGAAGTTCTTCGCGCCCGGCGACCTAACGCAGGAATCCGATCTTCCAGCGCTTGGCGATGCAGCGCTCGGTATCCAGACCACCTTCCATTATGCGGTTTCGCACGAGTCGCTGGAAAACAAGGCGTTCGTGGAAGCGGCCACCAAGGCAATCGGCAACAAGGCAGAGCTTTCCTTCCCGGCGGTCGGGGCGTTCGACGGCATGCATGTCATCTATAAAATGATCGAGGCGACCGGCGGCAAGCAGGACGCGGAAAAGGCTGTCGATGCCGTCAAGGGCCTGTCGTGGACCAGCCCGCGCGGGCCCGTATCCATCGATCCTGAAAGCCGGCACATTAAGCAGAACATCTATCTTCGCGAAGTCGTGAAGGCTGATGATGGCACCTATATCAACAAGGAAATCCGCACCTTCGAAAATCAGGGCGATCCGGGCCTCGCGGCTGCGAAATAAGCCTCAAGAAGAACCTCGAAACATCGGTGGGTCCATGATCCACCGATTTGAGCAGGATATTCCATGCAGACAGTCTTCAGCATAGCCATCGATGCCCTTGCCTATGGCATGGTGCTCTTCGTGATTTCCATCGGCCTTTCAGTGACGATGGGTTTGATGCGCGTCGTCAATCTGGCCCATGGCGCCTTCGCGATGATCGGCGGCTACATCGCATCCTACGTGGCCCGCGACCTTGGCCTCGGTTACTCCGTTGCGGTGTTAGCGGCTGTCGTGCTGACCATTATCATCGCCATCCCGATCGAGCGGTTCCTCTATAGACGCATCTACGGTGCCCCCGAGCTGACGCAGGTTTTGATGACGATCGGTATCACCTTCTGTGTCATCGGCATCGCCAACTACGTGATGGGACCGACGCTGAAAACGATCCCGCTCGCAGGCCCATTGCAGGGCGTTGCCGACCTTGGCTTCCGCAGTATTTCGGTCCACCGCATCTTTGCCATCGTCTGCGGCCTCGTCGTTGCGCTTGGTTTGTGGTTTGCAATCGAAAGGACCAGCTTTGGCGTCAAGGTGCGGGCTTCTGTGGATGATGCCGCCATGGCCGCGGCACTTGGCGTCCGCACCGAGGTCATTTATGCCATCAGTTTCGCCATTGCGGTCGGTCTTGCAGCATTCGGCGGTGTCGTCGGCGCAGAGCTTCTACCGGTCGAGCCCTATTACGCACTTCGATACATGGTGACGTTTCTCGTTGTCGTCTCCGTCGGGGGCGCAGGATCCATTCCGGGCGCTCTCGCGGCCTGCTTGCTGCTGGGCGCAATCGATACGACCGGACGCTACCTGATGCCGGAATTTGGCGAGTTCTTTTTCTACCTCGCGGTGATCGCGATCATTTGCGTGTTCCCGCGCGGCCTTGCCGGGAGGGCGAAATGAAGGCGGAGAACGTAGAAATGATCTCCAACCTGAACAACGATATCGCCCTCGGCGCGAAAACGCGCAGCTCTTTGGTTCGCGACCTCATCGGCATCAGCGTGATCGTGATTGCGGCCGTGATCGGCTATATGCTGTTCCCGGACAATCTGGCTCTGCTGACGCGCATCCTTGCGATCGCCCTTCTCGTGCTGGCACTCGATCTCGCCACCGGATATTGCGGCGTCGCGACACTTGGCCATGCCGCGCTGTTTGGATCTGGTGCTTATGCCGCCGGTATTCTTTCGGCCCATTTCGGCATAAATGACCCGTTGCTTATGACATTGGCAGGTCTCGTCGGCGGTGCGATTTCCGGCCTGCTTTGCGGCGCGATCATGCTGCGCGCCCATGGCTTGCCGCAGCTCGTCCTGTCAATTGCGCTCATCCACCTGTTTCATGAACTTGCCAACAAGATGTCATCCTGGACCGGCGGCAGTGACGGACTTGCGGGCATCGCGCCGGATCCCGTTTTCGGCATGTTCGAGTTCGACCTTTACGGTCAGACGGCCTATGTTTTCGGCGTCGTTCTTCTGCTGATCGTGTTTGCGTTTCTGAGGATACTCGTTCGCTCGCCTTTCGGCATGCTCAGCCGCGGTGTTCGCCAGGATACATTGCGAATTCGAGCGATGGGCGCATCCCCGAGCTCTGTGTTGATCAGGATGTACGTCATATCAGGCGCAGTCGCCGGCCTGGGTGGCGCGTTGAACGCCATCTCGACGCAGGTCGTTGCACTCGATACGCTATCCTTTACCCAGTCTGCGGAGGCGCTCGTCATGCTGGTGCTTGGCGGTACCGGTTCCCTGTTCGGTGCCTTGGCCGGAACGCTCATCTTCATGTTGTTCGAGGATTACGTCTCAGCTGCCAACCCTTTCCATTGGCTGACGATGGTCGGCGCGTTGCTGATCGCCGTTGTTCTGTTCGCGCCGAAGGGGCTTTACGGAACGGCCGCCGATTATGTCTCACGGCGCAGGGAGGCAAAGCCATGAGCGCGGTTTTTGAAGTCAACAAACTGAATAAGGCCTTTGGTGGGCTGACCGTCACCGACAACGTCTCGCTATCTATGATGCCGGGCGACCGTGTCGCGCTGATTGGGCCGAACGGCGCGGGCAAAACCACGCTCGTTAACCTCGTAACCGGCAATCTGCGGCCTGATTCCGGAGACGTGCGCCTTAACGGTGAGACCGTCACGAAAACTGGCGCGACGGGTCGCGTCAGGCGGGGTCTCGTGCGCTCCTTTCAGGTCACACGGCTTTTTCAGGACATGACGCCTGCCGAACATGTGGCGCTTGCGGTCCTGCAACGTGATGGCCGCGCCACTAGCCTGTTCGGGAATTTTTTGACGATGCCTGACGTTATGGCCGAAGTTGCGGCGCTGCTTGGACAGCTGGGTCTGGCCGACCTTGCGCACCGCAGGGTCAGTGAGATTGCCTACGGCCAGCAGCGCCTGCTGGAGCTAGCAATGGCCCTGGCTCTGAAGCCGAAGGTGTTGCTTCTGGATGAGCCAGCGGCGGGCGTGCCGCAAAGCGATACCGGCCTTATCGAAAGCGCCCTTGCAAACCTGCCTGCTGATCTTGCGGTACTCATGATTGAGCATGACATGGATCTGGTTTTCCGTTTTGCAAAACGCGTGATCGTTCTGGCGGGGGGAGCTGTTATTTTCGACGGGCTCCCTAACGATGTCACCAAGGATGCCCGCGTGCGGGAAGCTTACCTAGGGAGTTACGCCGATGCCAGCCAAGTCGCTTGAGGTCGAAAAGCTCTCCGCCGGATACGGCCAGACCAAGGTGTTGGAAGATGTTTCCTTTTCGGTGCCCGCTGGTCAGCGCTTAGCCGTGCTGGGGCGAAACGGCATGGGCAAGACGACCTTGTTGGCCACGCTCGCGGGCCAAACTAGGCGCTACGAAGGACAGATACGACTTGGCGGCACTGATATCACGACCTCGCCGAGCGCATCGCGAGCGCATGCGGGGCTTGGCTATGTGCCGCAGGCGCGCTGCGTGTTTCCGACGCTGACCGTGGAAGAAAACCTGTTTGTTGGCTTGAAAGGGCGACCAAAATCGGCGCTAGACGAAGCCTACCAGATGTTTCCGCGTCTTAAAGAACGGCGTCGAAACCTCGGTACCCAACTGTCTGGTGGCGAACAACAGATGCTCTCTACCGCCCGCTCCATCTTGGGCCATCCTTCAGTTTTGTTGCTGGACGAACCACTGGAAGGGCTGGCTCCGGTGATCTGCGAAGAATTGATGCTCGCTTTCGCCGATCTGGCGAAAACAGGTGACATGACAATCCTTCTGGTCGAGCAGCGCATTCAAAGCGCCCTTGACTTCGCTGAGCAGGTCATCATTCTCGAACGCGGTAGGCTGGCCTGGAGCGGAACGCCGGGTGCGCTTGTTGGTGACCATGACACGGTTGAGCGACTTCTCGGTGTCGGAGGACTTGTCACGGAGGAAGCGTAGGCGTTCGAACGGTGCTGAGAACTGCATAGGAATGAATTCCAGACCTAACGTTCGTCGCGGTTCAAAGAAATCTCTGCTGTGAGGTGGGATGTGATTAATTGCGTCAGAATTTAAGTTAACAAAAAAGCCCGGCTTAAGAAGCCGGGCTTTCCTAACCAACCGAAGTCAGATCAGATTAGAACGAACGCTGCAGACGAACGAAACCAGTAACCTGGTCGTTATTGTTGTCTTCGTCGTAGTAGTTCGCAGTGATCTTGGTAGCAAGACCATCAGTGATCTTGTAGTCGACGGTCAGACCAGCCGTCCAAGCATCGTTGGAGCTGAAGTCGGCGTTTGGCGAAATGCCTGCACCATAGATCGCGCCGTCAAGACCGCGAGGACCTACGTTGCCAAGGTACTCAGCAGCAGGCGTGATCGTCAGCTTGTCTGTTGCCTTGATTGCGTATTCAGCAGCAACGGCCCATTCGGACACTGCGTAGTAAGAGTTTGCGCCGGAAGCCCATACGCCGGAAAGACCGAGTGTGCCAGGACCGATGTCAGCAAACAGGATACCACGGATGGCACCGTCTTCGAGGTCTGTATCATAGCTACCGACGATCGTTGCGCTGACTGCGCCGAACTTCGCAGCAACAACACCAGTGATACCAACGTTGTTATCGCGTGTAGAAAGCGTGCCTTCAAGTTCGTCAACAGACAGAGTGGCCGAGAAAGAGCCAGCGTCGTATGTGTAACGAATAGAGTTGAACAGCGTATTGGTGGACAGGATGTCTGTTTCGCCGTTCAGGTCGTTATCCCATTCGCTGTAAACCTTACCAACGGTCAGGCCGCCGAGAGAGATGAAGGCCTGGTCAACAAATACGGAAGAGGAAGCAGCCGAACCGTTTTCAGCATTGCCACGGAAGCCGATGAAACCACGCAGAGCGCCGAGTTCTGTGTCTGTCTTTGTGTCAACTTCAAACTGAGCGCGCGTGAAGGAGTTCCAATCGGAAGTGCCAGACTCGTCACGACCAAAATCCGTCTGGAAACGAACATAACCACCAAACTTCAAGCAAGTTTCAGTGCCTGGGATGTAGAAGAAGCCCTCGCCGAAAGCATCACAAACGCGAACATATTCCAAAGGCTCCGGCTCGGCAGCGACGATAGCGTCGGCAGCCTGCGCACCAGAGATAGTTGTAAGGGCTGCAGCGGAGCCGATGAGAAGGCCTTTGATGTTCATAGTGAACTCCATTTATGTTACAAAACGGCGGTGGGATGCGCCGGTCAGGATGTCGCCAAAGTTATGGTTGTATCTGACATCGCCGCGCGGTCGGAGGCAAACTTTTATCAGCCTAAAAGCCCCGGAACGGAATATGGAGATGCCCCGTGTTGCAATTCTGGCACGCTCCGGTGGCGTACAAAGGGTGATGCATTCCTGAGTTAAATTAATGTAAATCGTCAATGGGTAGAGTTAGTAGGCGGCAAATTCGAGGATAGGTTAGTTGATCTTCGCTATTTTGCCTTCAGAACAATGTCATTGAGACAATCGAGTATCGGACATTTCGCAGCTTTATCGAGGGGGGGGTGCAGTCGACGCGACCTGTCGTGCATGCAAGCTGATAGGACGGTCGCTTCCTAGGCGTCTGAATTTGGGCATTGAAGCTGTTGATATAGTGGACTGGCCCTCTGGATGAGCGACGATCAAGAGGGATCCTCAATGTCACGCCGGTTAGTATCGTCCCGGGGGCAAACCGGCTGATCATGGCACTGCGTCATCTGTTTGTTCGAAACACCGCGGCAGATCGCAAGAGGCGTTTGGAAAGTCCATCATGGTGTTCGCTTTCAAGCCGGTCATTTTTGACCAACCACTAAGTTGTGTGTCGTACAGCCGATCTCGTCGCCGGTGAAAGATGTTCAGGTGATCAAGACAATTGTCGCACCGATGTTGCGCCATCGTCCCAGCGACCTGAGCGCGGGGTGCAACTGAGAATTTTTCTCTCGCGTTGTTTGTCATCTCACGGACCGCTCAAGCCAAGAGTTATCCGGCAACGTCTGGGTGGTTGCACCGCCCGTGCGCCACATAGGACTAAAACTGCGGCTTGCGTGCTTGAAGCGCAGGGTCGGGCATTCCAGACCGTAATCGCATGCTACGATCCGGATTTTCGCTTGTCGGGCGCGACCGACCCGAAACGGAACACTACGGCGGACCGAACACTCCTCACCAGGCGAGGTGCCGCTCTCCTGAAAAATCGAAACACACGACATAAGTGCTCGACATCCTGAGGAAATCCGAAGGTCTCGTCGCGGCGGCCGAGGTGGCGCAGCGGTTTGTAACCCACGAGGAGCTAGGCGATATGGTCGACAGGCTGAACAGCCACCTCACAGTGGTTTCGCCGCCATCCTCGAAGGTCTTTACAAGCAGAACCTGGTTCGCTTCGAGCAGGCTAGCGAGGTCGGCGGGCTCCGGCTCTAGGAGATCAATCAATAGATAATTTGGAAGGTACTCAATTCACTCCCGTCTGGCCTGGTTTTCAGACAGGTAGAGTATAGCGTAATATGATTTAAGATACATTTTTATAACATTTTATGTTTTTAGTTTCATATTGCGCATCTACTCCTATTGACTGCATATGAATGCTGAAACATATTTTCCTTTGAAAATGTACCAGGTATCATATATTCGGAGCGCGCATGTTCTTTCAGTTTATGGTAGGCGTGAAGAAGCTGAGGAAAGCCCTTCGAATGACCCAGAGTGAGTTGGGTATGCTGATCGGGATCGATCAGGGCTATGTTTCCAGGCTCGAAACGGGAAAACAAAACCCTCAGGCTGAGACACTTCAGGCGATCGCGGAAGCTTTGGAGGCTGAAATTATCTTCGTTCCCAAAAAAATGGCGAGACGGGTGCATTCAATCATCGATGAACACCTGTCCCCTCCCATCCAAAAGAAGCGGACGTTCGCGGGTAACGTCATGGATGACGTTTTCATTCCGGATGGCGATGATGAAGAAAGCCCAAGGGGATCGGAGATATGACCGATACGCTTGGTGTAACCATCGTATCCAATGAACAGGAAGTTCGTGTCGGTACACTTATACGCGATGAAGCGGATATGATAAGTTTCGAAGTTGACCGCTCATACATCGAGCGAGGAGAAAGCCGACCACTACTGAGTTCGTCCGTGCGATTTCTAGGAGACGAAGAACGCACCGTCCAAATGCTACAATCAGGCACCATAACCCAGCCTGGCCGGGATTTACATCCATGGTTCAGTAATCTACTTCCCGAAGGTGCACTGCGCGATCTGGTGAACAAGGGACTTCCCAGCGGGCGAATGTCAGACTTCGACGTACTTGCGTACCTTGGGCACGATCTACCTGGCGCTGTTGTCGTTCGCGCCGAAGGTGGTGCCCATTACCCGACGCCGCCACTTCAGGAGATCGAGGAAGCAGGTGGACCTAAGGCCATCCGCTTCTCTCTAGCAGGTGTGCAGCTCAAGATGAGCATGATGAAACAGGACGAGCGTCTCACATTTCCCACTACGGGAATTAACGGCGACATCATAGCCAAATTGCCCAGTCCGAAGTTCGAGTTTCTCCCGGAAGTCGAATTCAGTTCGATGAAGCTCGCCGAGTCTGCTGGCGTTTCGATTCCAAATTGCGAATTGGTGGCTTCGGGCTCGGTATCTGACATCGGGGAAGACATTCTTGAACACGGTGCGTATGTTCTGGCCGTCTCTAGATTTGACCGCGCGGGCGGTAGGCGTATCCATATGGAGGATTTCTGCCAGGTTCTCGGCGCTCCCAAAGACCGTAAGTATACGGCTGCGAACGAGGAGACCGTCGTCAATATGTCCCGTCGTTTCGGGGGTGGATCACGTTCTTTTGTCGAGATGGTACGGAGATTGACTGTCAACATACTAATAGGCAATGGCGACGCGCACCTGAAGAACCATTCGTTACTATATGTCGATGGCGCATCCGGTAGTCTGACACCGGCCTACGACATCGTTCCCACGTTTCTTTATGATGGCAAGGACGATCTGGCGCTAAAGTTCAGGGAAACAGTGAATCCCTTCATCGTCAAACTGCAACGGTTCGAGCGAGTCGCCGAACTCTGCGGTATTCCAGCCAAGATTGCCCGCAAGGTGGTGACCGATACCGTTGAAAAAGCCGCTGATAATTGGTCGAAGGAACTTCAGGACCTCCCAATGCCTGCACACATCGCAAAAAAAGTCGTGGAGCGAACGCACAGACTGGCGCTTGTGCAGGAGCTGCAAGTATCGTTTTAGTCCAAAGCCTCCGACCCATAGGCAAAGGGCGGATAGGTGCCTAGATCTGCACATGAACGAACTGCCCGCTGGCTGCTCTGTGGCATTTGCTAAACAATTCCTTGAATTCGCCGCACACTGACATTTGCGCAAATGTGTGGTCTCCCCACTTCTTTGCGCGGAATTGAAGCACCTATTCACCAGTGAGTATTCTCACATGAATAGAGAGCGGCAATAAAAGATTTACCGGCCTTGTCTGTTTTCGCTGCGATACAAACGGGGAGCGTTTATATTGAATTTATGGCCTGGGTGTTAACGATGCTCTTGATATCAATTACTTAGATCCATAGCTTCGCCAAATATCTGAGTTCTGGAGGCCCAAGAATGCGAACCCGCGACCCCACACTTCGCTGCGACAGTATCCGCTAAGGGGAAGCCTTTATGGTAAAGTTTCACCCCCCACGTGCTGGGGTATTTTTTTCATGATGTGATCGGACACTTGAATACATGCCGGTGCTTCTAAATTCGCTCGGATTGATGCCATAGAGCCGCCGAAAGACCTTCGAGAAGTAATTCGGGTCTTCGAAGCCGCACCGCACAGACACTTCTTTGATGGGCATGTTTGCTGCCGTCGTCAGAAGTTTGGCCGCGCGTCGCAACCGCTTTTCTAATACGAATTCGGCAGGGGGCAGGCCTTCATTGGCGGTGAAAATACGGGAAAAATGGGCGCGGCTGAGTCCCGCAACGACTGCAAGGTCGCTTACGGACAGGTTCCTATCAAGATGGCTGTCGATGTACGTTAGCACGTGTTGCATAGTGCGGTATTCGCCACCGAACGAGGGATGGGAGCCAAATACATCGTCGTAAAGCGCCATCGTTGCTTCATAGGCGACGGCAGAAGCTGCTCCAGGCGTTTCGGCACCATTGACGAGACGCGAACAACAGAGCGCCAGATGATCTACGGTCTCTGGCTGAAGCTTGAGGACAGGCCCGGTCACGGCTTGAATATCACGATGAATACGCAGGGCTTCCTCGCCATTCATGGATATCCAGAAAAACTCCCAGTGACCATTTTCCTCCAGCCAGTAGCGGTGGTTATGGGGAATGAGAAGCAACAAGGTTTCACCGGCCCCGACGCGGTAGGTGTTGTTCTCATACCGCAGGTTTCCTTCACCGCTAATGCAATATTGCAGAACGGTGAAAGGGGTTTGTCCGCGCTTGCGTCCATCCCAGTCATAACCGCTGCCACGGCGAATTTCGTAGCCGCTGCTGGTAGGCATTGTGTGAAGGGTTTGCCTGCCACGCGGCAAAGAAACCGTCCGCATGGACGGTCCTTGATCGATCAAATCCTGCAGCACAAATTTACCCATAAAAGCATAATCCTTCTCTGGCCCTTGCGGATATTATCAGCATAATCCCGCATCGAGGAGACGATCAAGTGGGGAATTGGGAGGAAAATCCTTGTTATTCAGTCATTGTCTAATACTATCTTCCTTCCTTCGTGATCACGTTGCCCGCCCATCTTTCGCATTCATTTCGCAAACGAAGGTGCCAACATGAGTTTCAAAATCGCTATCATTGGCGCAGGAAGTGTCGGTTTTACCAAAAAACTGTTCACCGATCTCTTGTGCGTGCCTGAATTTCGCGACGTCGAAGTCGCGCTGACCGATATCAGCCAACACAATCTCGAGATGATTAAAGCGATCCTTGATCGCATCATCGAATCCAACGGTCTGGCGGTAAAGGTTACGGCCACGACAGAGCGCCGCCTTGCTCTGGAAGGAGCAAAATACGTCATCAGTTGCGTGCGGGTTGGCGGGCTTGAAGCCTATGCGGATGATATTCGTATTCCGCTGAAATACGGCATCGACCAGTGCGTGGGAGATACGATCTGCGCGGGCGGCATTCTTTACGGTCAGCGCAACATTCCGGTCATTCTGGATTTCTGCAAGGATATCCGCGAGGTCGCAGCGCCGGGTGCCAAGTTCCTGAACTATGCCAACCCCATGGCCATGAACACCTGGGCGGCGATCGAATACGGCAAGGTCGATACGGTTGGTCTGTGCCACGGCGTTCAGCACGGCGCGGAACAGATTGCGGAAGTGCTGGGTGCCAAGTCCGTTTCTGAACTGGATTACATCTGCTCCGGCATCAACCACCAGACATGGTTTGTCGATCTGAGGCTGAATGGCCGTAAGATCGGAAAGGATGAGCTGATTGCTGCGTTTGAAGCCCATCCGGTTTTTTCGCAACAGGAAAAGCTCCGCATCGATGTGTTGAAACGCTTTGGCGTCTATTCCACGGAAAGTAACGGCCATCTCTCGGAATATCTGCCATGGTATCGCAAGCGCCCAGACGAAATCGGCCGTTGGATCGATATGTCAGACTGGATTCACGGCGAAACCGGCGGTTATCTGCGGCATTCGACGGAAACCCGCAACTGGTTCGAAACGGAGTTTCCGCAGTTTCTGGAGCAGGCGTCGAAGCCTGTCGATCCGGCCAAACGCTCGAACGAACATGCCAGTCATATTCTCGAAGCGCTGGAGACGGGGCGTGTGTATCGCGGCCACTTCAATGTCAGAAACAATGGCGTCATCACCAACTTGCCGCACGACGCGATTATCGAGTCGCCCGGTTTTGTAGACCGTTTCGGCATTAACATGGTCTCCGGCATCACCATACCGGAAGCCTGCGCGGCAACCTGCGTGGCCTCGATCAACGTTCAGCGCATGTCGGTTCATGCCGCTGTCACTGGCGATATCGATCTTCTGAAACTCGCCGTTCTGCATGACCCGTTGGTGGGTGCTGTCTCGACACCGGAAGAGGTGTGGCAGATGGTCGATGAAATGGTGGTCGCGCAAGCGCGCTGGTTGCCACAATATGCAGATGCCGTACCAGCCGCGAAGGATCGTCTTTCCAGATCCACCGTCAAAACACGCGATTGGGCAGGTGCTGCACGGCGCAATGTCAGATCGATTGAAGAGTTGCGGGCCGAAAAAGCGTTATTGAAAAAAGCGGTTTGATTTATCTGCGGCAGCATCGGCGCGAGGAGGCGTCGGTGCCGCCTGTTTCCGGGAACCATCAGGGAGGGCGTGCTTGGTCGCGCCATTGGGAGGACATGACGATGCAACATAAACGCAAGATTTTCTTGAGTGCATGCCTTGGTTTCGGTGTTTCGCTGATCGCGATGAATGCACACGCTTTTCAAACGTCCGCGCCGCCCGAGCCAGCGAAGTTTCCCGCTGAAGGCAAGATCAAATATGTGGAGCGCGATTCCATTCTGGAATTCAAGGCGCTGCCAAATTACTCCGAGCCCGACTGGGTTTCTGAAAAATTCGAAAAGACCGGCAAACTGCCGCCGCTGAAGGAACGTCTGCCGGAGGAGCCGCTGGTCTACAAGACCGGGAATATGCCTGACGGTATCGGCGTGTATGGCGATACCTTGCGCCATGTCATCGGCGGGCGTCCGGAAGGCTGGAATTATATGGCTGGCCAAACGCAAGGCTGGGGCGGCATCGATATTGCGCTTTCGGAATGCCTGACACGCACCGCGCCGCTGTTTCAGGTGGATGCCAAAGATACTCAACCATTGCCCAATCTGGCGAAAAGCTGGGAGTGGTCTCAAGATGGTCACAAGCTGACGATGCACCTCGTCAAGGGTGCAAAGTGGTCGGATGGTGTGCCTTTCACGTCTGAAGACATCATGTTCTATTGGGAGGATGGTGTGGTCGATCCGAATGTCTCGCCACTTGGTGGCGGTGCATCACCGGAAGCCTTCGGGGAAGGGACGACCCTTACCAAGATCGATGATTACACGGTTGAATGGACATTCAAGAGCGCGTTTCCCAAACAATATCTCTACACCATGGCCTATCCAAACTTCTGCCCCGGCCCGGCGCATATTCTGAAACCGCAACATCCGAAATATTCGAAAAACACCTATAACCAGTTCAAGAATGCCTTCCCGCCGGAATATATGAACATGCCGGTGATGGGTGCTTGGGCGCCGGTGGAATATCGCCCAGACGACCTTATCGTCCTGCGCCGCAACCCCTGTTACTGGAAGGTTGACGAAAAGGGCCACCAGTTGCCTTATCTCGATGAAATTCACTACAAGCTGTCCACCTGGGCGGACCGCGATGTGCAGGCTGTGGCCGGATCCGGCGATTTTTCCAATCTGGAGCAGCCAGAAAACTTCGTGGCCTCTCTCAAACGCGCTGCCGACGAAAAGGCGCCCGCCCGTCTTGCCTTCGGTCCGCGTCTGATCGGCTATAACCTGCAAATGAACTTTTCGGGCAATGGCTGGGGTGCGCCGGATGAGCGTGAACAGGCCATTCGTGAACTGAACCGCAATCAGGATTTCCGTGAGGCGGTGACGTCTGCGATTGACCGCAAGGCCGTTGGCGACTCGTTGGTCAAAGGCCCGTTTACGGCGATTTATCCCGGCGGCATTTCCTCCGGCACGAGTTTTTATGACCGTAACTCGACAGTCTACTACCCCTATGATCTTGAAGGAGCAAAGGCTGCTCTTGCCAAGGTTGGGCTGAAAGACACGGACGGCGATGGCTTTGTGAACTTCCCAGCGGGCACGGCAGGCGGCAAGAATGTCGAGATCGTTCTGCTCGTCAACAACACCTACACGACAGACAAAAGCCTCGCCGAAGGTCTGGTTGGCCAGATGGCAAAGCTGGGTCTGCGGGTGGTGCTGAACTCGCTGGATGGTAACCAGCGCGACGACGCGCATTATGGTGGCCGGTTCGATTGGCTGGTGCGCCGCAATACGACGGAGCTTGCCTCTGTGGTGCAGAACACCGAACAGCTTGCACCCGTTGGTCCTCGCACCAGTTGGAACCACCGCGCACCGGAAGGCAAGCAAGTGGACCTGATGCCGTTCGAAAAAGAAATGGTCGATCTCGTCAACCGCTTCATTGCCTCGCAGGACAATGCGGAACGGGCTGAACTGATGAAACAGTATCAGAGGATTTACACGCAAAACCTCTACACGATTGGTCTGACGGAATATCCCGGTGCGCTGATCATCAACAAACGCTTCTCCAACGTCCCGCAGGGAACACCGATCTTCATGTTCAACTGGGCGGAAGATTCGATCATGCGCGAACGGGTTTGGGTCGCTGCCGATAAGCAGGGCAAATACGAACTCTTCCCGCAGCAACTCCCCGGCAAGCCCGGTGATAAAGGCCCCATAGACTAGCTCCCTCCCGGAGACACCATGACCGGTCGCGCGTGAAGCGCGGCCGGACGGGGAGAAAAAGCGGAACCGATCACAAGCGGGACCGCAATGCAGGGAGATATTTCGTTATGCTCAGGTTCTTTTTCGTTCGCCTCAGCTCTGCCATTCCAGTGATGCTGATCCTCAGCGTCGTGACATTTGCGATCATTCAGGCACCGCCCGGCGATTACGCAGACTATATTCGCTCTCAACTGATGAATCAGGGTGGCGCATCGTTTGAACAGGCAGAAGCGCAGGCGCAAGCCTACCGTATCGAGCATGGTCTCGATAAGTCTGTCGTGGTGCAGTATTTCAACTGGGTTGGCGGTATCGTTACCCGCGGCGATTTTGGTTACAGTTTTTATTATAACAAGCCGGTTGCCGAGGTGGTGGGGGAACGCCTGCCGCGGACGCTTCTTCTGGCGCTGGTCTGCCACCTTTTCGCATCAATACTGGGCATTACGTTCGGCATATGGGCAGCGACACGGCAATATTCGTGGGTTGATAATCTTTTGTCCGCCATTGCCTTTCTGGGCATGACGATCCCGCGTTTTCTGATGGCACTGATCATGGTTTACCTGATGGTGTTCCACTTCAATGTCGCCGAAATCGGCAGTTTCTTTTCTCCGCAATATGGCGGCGCGCCGTGGTCATGGGCGAAGTTCGTCGATCTCGTCAGCCATGTCTGGCCTGTCGTTGCCATCGCCACATTCGGCGGTCTGGCCTACAATATGCGCGTCATGCGCGGCAATTTGCTAGATACGCTGAACGCGCAATATGTCGAAACGGCCCGCGCCAAGGGTCTTTCAGAAGGCGCTGTCATCATGCGCCATGCAGTTCCGAATGCGCTGCATCCACTGGTCATGTATCAGGGCGTCGTCTTGCCCTATATGCTGACCGGCGAGATCGAGACGGCGATCATCTTCGCACTGCCAACCGTTGGACCCGCCATCGTCGGTTCCATGGCGGTTGGTGATGTGTATGTGACCGCAACCTTCATGATGGTTCTCGCCGCAACGCTGATTGTCGGCAACATCATTGCAGACATCTTGCTTGCCTTGCTCGACCCACGTGTGCGCGAATTGGGGAGGGCGTAACATGGTTGCCGTTCATTCTTCTACAGGTCAGGAACAGGTCGTCAGCGTTGCCGAGCAGCGCGCAAACGAAAGTTACATGGCTCTTGTCTGGCGTCGGCTGCGACGCTCGTTTACCGGCATGGTCGGGCTGGTTCTGGTCGTGCTTCTCATCCTCATCGCTGTTTTCGCCGATTTTTTCGCACCTATGGACCCTCGGGAAACGGGTGCCAGTTTCACGCCACCGCAGGGCATCAGCGTTATGGAAAAAGATGGCAGCCTCAGCATCTGGCCGCGTATTTATGCCTTGGCGGAAACGGAAGAGCTTGACCCGATAACCTTCCAGCCCATCGTGGGGCCCAATTACGATAAGCCCCATTATCTTGGCTTTTTCGTAAAAGGTGCACCTTACGACCTCTTCGGCCTTATTCCCATGCAAAGGCATTTTTTTGGTGCCGTGGATGGTGAAGCCGTGCATTTTCTGGGAACCGACAAGTTTGGTCGCGATGTGTTGTCACGTGCCATTCACGGCTCGCGGATTTCTCTCGCCATCGCGCTGAGCGTGGTGTTTATCGTGACGGTGATCGGCACCAGCGTCGGTTTGATATCGGGTTATTTCGGCGGCTCGGTGGATGCGTGGGTGCAGCGTTTTGTGGAAATCGTTCTCGCTTTCCCGCAATTGCCGCTCTATCTGGCGCTGACATCGCTTATCCCCGTTACCGCTCCCACCAACGTGTTCCTCACCTTTGTCGTGGTCGTTATGTCGGCGCTGGGCTGGGCGCAGATGTCGCGTGAAGTGCGGGGCAAAACGCTGGCGCTGGCGCGTATTGATTATGTGCGTGCCGCCATGGCGATTGGCGCAACGGACCAGCGCATCATCTTCCAGCACATTCTGCCCAATGTCATGAGCCACGTCATCGTTGCCGTCACACTGCATATTCCCAGTGTCGTACTGCTGGAATCCTTCCTTGGTTTCCTGGGCTTTGCCGTCAAACCGCCGCTGATTTCGTGGGGGCTGATGTTGCAGGATACGGCAACCTATTCGGTCATCGGTTCCTATCCATGGATTCTGGCTCCGGTCGGTTTCGTTCTGGTCACTGTTTTTGCCTTCAACGCGCTGGGCGATGGTCTGCGCGATGCTGTCGATCCCTATTGAGAGGAGACTAAAATGGTGACGTCCTCGCTGGCATCATTTGCGCCCGATACTCGCTTCGACCACGCATCGCGTCAGGATGCGCCGATCATCGATGCCCGCAACATTGCGGTTAATTTCAAGGTGGAACATGGAACCGTCGATGCCGTGAAAGGCGTGTCGTTCCAGCTTTATCGCGGTGAAACCATCGCCATTGTCGGGGAATCCGGTTCCGGCAAATCCGTCACGGCGCGCACCATTATGGGGCTCTTGTCCAAACGCGCCGTTGTTTCAAGTGGCGCTTCCGTATCCTACGAGGGAAAGAATATTCTAAAATTGCCGGAACGTGCGCGCCGCGCCATGCGCGGTAACCGTTTGGCGATGATTTTCCAGGAGCCAATGAGTTCGCTGAACCCGATCTACACCATCGGCAGCCAAATCGTTGAAGCCATCCGCGTTCATAACCGAATGAGCCGCAAGCAGGCTGAGGCGCGGGCGCTGGAACTGTTGAAACAAGT
Source organism: Agrobacterium sp. DSM 25558 (assembly GCF_900100825.1). Classification (NCBI taxonomy): domain Bacteria; kingdom Pseudomonadati; phylum Pseudomonadota; class Alphaproteobacteria; order Hyphomicrobiales; family Rhizobiaceae; genus Agrobacterium; species Agrobacterium sp. DSM 25558. The sequence goes on from NZ_FMUD01000010.1 coordinate 104,317, forward strand.
GCATATTCCCGACCCGGTAGCCCGGTTGAAACAATATCCGCACCAGCTCTCCGGCGGGCAGCGTCAGCGTGTGATGATTGCCATGGCCTTGTCGAATGATCCGGACGTGCTGATTGCCGACGAGCCGACAACGGCACTGGATGTGACGGTACAGGCGCAAATTCTCAACCTGATCCGCGAGTTGCAGCAGGCCCGTGGCATGGCCGTCGTGCTCATTACTCACGATCTGACTATCGTGCGGAAGTTTTCCGATTACGTTTATGTCATGCAGCATGGCGAGGTGCGTGAGCACAAAACGACTGAAGCCATCTTCACCAACCCGCGCCACCCCTACACCAAAAAGCTTCTGGATTCCGAGCCGCAGGGGCAGGCTCAACCAATGCCATCTGGCTCTACAATGTTGCTGGAAGCCAGCGATGTGCGGGTATCCTTCATGTTGCGGCATGGTGGTGTGTTCAAGCCACAACTGAGAGAGTTAATTGCGGTCGATAGTCTGGGACTGACGATTCATAGGCATGAAACCCTTGGTATCGTGGGCGAATCCGGGTCCGGAAAGACGACCTTCGGGCAATCGCTGCTGCGGCTGAATGAGCCGCAGGGCGGCCGTATTCTCTTCGACAACGAGCCGATCCATGGCAAGTCCCGCACTGAGATGCGGCCCTTGCGGTCGCGGATGCAGGTGGTGTTTCAAGACCCGTTTTCGTCGCTCAATCCCCGCATGACCATCGGCCAGATCATCGAGGAAGGGCTCATCGTCAACGGGCTGGGAGCGAACAAGGCGGAGAGGCTGGAGCGTGTGTGCGATGCGCTGTCCGCTTCCGGCATGCCCACCAACATTCTGTCGCGTTTCCCGCATGAGTTTTCTGGCGGCCAGCGGCAACGCATCGCGATTGCCCGCGCCATCGCGCTGGAGCCGGAGTTCATTCTGCTGGATGAGCCGACATCGGCGCTCGACCTTTCGGTCCAGTCTCAGATCATCGCCCTGCTGCGCAAGCTCCAGGATGAAAGAGGGCTGAGCTATCTGTTCATTTCGCATGATCTGAAGGTGGTGCGCGCGCTCTGCCACCGGGTCATCGTCATGCAAAACGGTCGCATTGTGGAGGAAGGGCCAGTGGAAGACGTGCTGGCCAATCCACAGACCGCTTACACCCAACGGCTTGTCAAAGCCGCATTCGAAATCGCCTGACCTGCTATCGGAGACACATATGGCAAGAAATCCACGGATCACCTTCATCGGGGCCGGATCGACGGTGTTCATGAAAAATATCATAGGCGATGTGCTGCAACGCCCCGCATTGTCCGGCGCAAAGATTGCACTGATGGACATCAACCCGCAGCGTCTGGAAGAAAGCGTCATCGTCGTCAACAAGCTAATTTCGACGCTGGGTGCCAAGGCGACCGTCGAAACCCATACGGATCAGCGCAAGGCGCTGAGCGGCGCGGATTTTGTCGTCGTCGCATTCCAGATTGGCGGATACGAGCCGTGCACGGTTACAGATTTTGAGCTGCCCAAAAAATACGGCCTGCGCCAGACCATCGCCGATACACTGGGCGTTGGCGGTATCATGCGCGGCTTACGCACCGTTCCGCATTTGTGGAAGATTTGCGAAGACATGCTTGCCGTCTGCCCTGAGGCGATCATGCTGCAATATGTGAACCCGATGGCCATCAACACCTGGGCGATTGCCGAAAAGTACCCGACGATCCGCCAGGTTGGGCTTTGCCATTCCGTACAGGGCACAGCGATGGAACTGGCTGAAGACCTTGAAATTCCCTATGAGGAAATCCGCTACCGTTCCGCCGGTATCAACCACATGGCGTTCTTTCTGGAATTCGAACATCGTCAATCGGATGGCAGTTACCGCAACCTGTACCCCGATCTTGTGCGCGCCTATCGTGAAGGTCGCGCGCCGAAGCCGGGTTGGAACCCGCGATGCGTCAACAAGGTGCGGTATGAGATGCTGACCCGCCTCGGCTACTTCGTGACCGAAAGTTCGGAGCATTTTGCCGAATACACGCCCTATTTCATCAAGGACGGGCGTGACGATCTCATCAAAAAGTTTGGCATTCCGTTGGATGAGTACCCAAAACGCTGCATTGAGCAAATTGAAAAGTGGAAAGGTCAAACGAAGGCCTATCGTTCCGCACAGAAGATAGAGGTCAAGAAGTCCAAGGAATACGCCTCATCGATTATTAACTCGGTATGGACGGGGGAGCCATCTGTCATTTATGGCAACCTGCGCAACAATGGTTGCATCACCTCACTGCCAGCCAATTGTGCGGCAGAGGTGCCGTGCCTTGTAGACCTTAACGGTATCCAGCCAACCTTTGTTGGCGAACTACCGCCGCAGCTGACGGCACTGATGCGCACCAACATTAACGTACAGGAACTGACTGTCGCTGCATTAATGACAGAAAACAGGGAGCATATTTTTCATGCAGCTATGCTGGATCCCCATACGGCAGCAGAACTTGACCTCGACCAGATTTGGTCACTCGTTGAAGAATTGCTTGTTGCCCATCGCGACTGGTTGCCAGAGTGGACCCAGTTTAAGCCGGAGCAAGCTGCACCACTGTACTGTGATGTTTCATGATGCGAGACGCGATCAAGGCCGTTATCCCAGTTCCTCGTGACTCGCGCAAAAATTATCGCAAAAGGCTGATTACGCGACATTTAATAACAGCTTGGGGTGTTGCCATTTGCCTCAGTCGGACGATACTGGAGGCGCGCGTCGTGTTGCCTGAAAAGCCGACGATCAGATTACTGCTCATTTGTAATCTCTTCTTTGGGGGCACACGGAGGTGTGGCATGCGCACGTGTCAGGCCGTCTTTGCGACCGCAAGAATTGGCGTATTTATCCGTTCACTCTCGGCGCTCTTCCAGCGATTGAATGCCGCACGGCCGAGAATGGCGACGGAGGTGTCCTCTTGTGGAGCGTGGACGAGTACGGACTGGATATCGCGAAAATGCCGCTCCAGACCGAGATCGACATTCAGTCCAGGATTGCCGATGCCTCTGACTGCGATCTGAACGGCATCGCGTATCTGACGGCCCGCCAGAAGTCGTGCGCGGATTACGCGCTCGGCGTCATTCAGATCACCGTCAAGCGCGCCAAAAATGATCTGGCGCGCGCCTGAAACCAGAAGATCGATTTCTCCTGAAAGTGTCACGAAACGTTCGGTCTGTGCGACAGGATGGCCGAGATTGGCGGGAACTCGCTCGTGCGCGAACCGAATGAATGCCTCTTGTGCTGCTTCGGCAGCGCCAAGGTAAATTGCCGTCAAGGCGAGGTTCATTGCTGCGTGACTGCGGTTATCCTGTTGGGCAACCGAAGGATCGGCCAATTCCAATACATTCTCCACCGGAATTTCAACATTGACATATTCGACATCGTGAGAACCCGTTGCCCGCATGCCTAGGCTCTTCCAGTTCTCGATGATCGTGATGCCCGGCAAGCGGTTCGGTACGACGAAGGTACCGATGCGTGATTGAACTTCATCGGTATGTGCCCAAACAAGGAAGTGGGTGAGGCCATAAGCACCCGTCACAAAACGCTTGCGACCCGTGATCGCCCAGCCATTCGCCGTCCTGCGCGCCCGCGTGGCGGGCAATCCACCGCGAGCAGGCGAACCGAGCTCAGGCTCCACACGTGCTGCATTCAAAAGCAGCGGCTGGTCTTTTGCCTGGGATAGGAGTTGCCGGTACAGGCCTTCCGGCCAGTGGCCTTTGGCGGCCTGCCCCAAGTGATTGAAAATCGTCATGGCGCTGATCAGCGCCACTGAAGGGTCGCCCCGCCCAAGTGCCGCCAGAATATGAGCGGCCGTGCTGAGGGTACCGCCCGCACCGCCGTAGCGTGTCGCAACAGTGCTTTCGAGAAGACCGGCTTTATGAACGGCGCGAATGCCGGTCCAGGGAAACTGACCGGTCTGATCCGCATCTGGGGCGGCCTCGGCAACGATGTGCACAGCTCTATCAAGTGCGGTGGGATCATAGGACATGCGGGTTACGACCTTCTGGGAACCGACACCGGAACCAGCCAGAGCGTGGCTTCCGATGTTTTGGAAGAGAAAGATGGTGCTGCCCGGCTCTGCGACCGGACGCCCATGATCAGGCGGCTGCCTTCCTCTTTGCGTCTTCGCGCTCGCGGATGCCTTCGCGCACGAGGGGCAGGATGTATCGCCCGTAATCGATGGCGTCGTTGAAATTATCGTAGCCTCGGATCGAGATCAGATCGCAGCCGAGATCGATGTAATCGAGAATGGAATCGGCGATGGTGCGCGGAGATCCCACCAGCGCGGTTGTCGCACCGCTTGCATTGGTCGCGGTAACAGTCGGGTACCAAAGCGCCCGGTCATGCACATCGCCGCGCTTTGCGATATCGAGAAGACGCTGCGAGCCGACATTGGCTGGTGTGATCGCATTGACGGGAGCGCGGGAAAGGCCCTTTTGACGGTTGGCATTCAGCTGATCGAGAACGCGATGCGCCTTTTCCCAAGCCAGTTCATCCGTTTCTGCGACGATGGGCCGGAAGGTGACCCAGATACGCGGACGATCTGTTCGGCCAGCCTTTGCTGCTTCGGCATAGATGCGGTCGATTTGCTGCTTCGTTTCCGCGAGAGGTTCACCCCAAAGACCGAAGATGTCGCATAGGGAGCCACCGATGCGATAGGCAGCGTCGGAGGAGCCGCCAAGGGAGATCGGGATAAGGCCGTTTGTCGGACGCACAGCACTACGGAACTGCTTGAACTGATAATATTTTCCATCGAAGTCGAAGGGTTCGGTAGATGTCCACGCCAGCCGGAGAATGCGGATATATTCCTCCTGCCGTTCGTATCGCTCGTCCTTGGTGAGAAAATCTCCTTCGCGCGCCTGTTCATCGTCGCTACCACCAGCGATGAAGTGGACGACCACGCGGCCACCGCTTAACTGATCAAGTGTGGCAAGTGATTTCGCAGCCACCGTCGGATAAACCGTGTTCGGTCGCAGGGCGACAATGATCTTGATGTGCTTGGTGTGCGCCAGCACGGTGGCACCCAGCGTGAATGGATCAAAAGAAGAGGACGAATAGGGAATGAGTGTATAGTTGAACCCGTAATCGTCGAGCGCGCGCGCATAACGCTCCAGAAACAGCGGATCAATGGGAGCATCCGGAACAGGATTTAGATCATTTGACGCATTGGGAAAGCTGACGCTTATGAATTCCGCGGCCATGGGAGCTCCTTTGTGTTCTCGAATGTTGGTAAAAGCTAAGGCCCGGCTCGCAAATGAGGAAGACAGGTCTTTCTATTTCTATGGATATTATAGAAAATATTGCCTGACTACAGAGGCGCTCTAGAACCTCAGATCGAAGATTGCTTCAGAGACGTGTCGAGACTCGCGGGCGTCCAACCCAATGCGGGCGCAACAGTCGTTGCCAGATCGCTAAGCAGACGAATATTGTCGGAAAGGCAAAAGGCTGGCGGCAAGAACAGTGCGAGTTCATCGGCTGCAGCCAAGCCTGGATCGTTAAAGACTGCCTCTATGACCTCATCCGCTGAGCCCTGAAAAACAGGAGAAATCTGTGCTCCGGAAGGTGCGCTGGCAGGCGCAAGCGCACCCTTGGGCCGCGAGGCGGCAATGCCCACCGTTCGGCGCTCAAGATCGTAGGCCGCATATTTTTCCCGCAATTCAGGCGTCGTGCCGACCAGGATGGAGGCTGCGACAGCGACTGGCGGCGGCGGTGTCTTCCACAAGCGCAGCCAGTGGGTGCGGTACGCCTCGATGATGCGGGCCTGATAGTGCCCAAAGCTCTCGCCTTCGTCATGACCGTGCAGAACCGTACCGGATATAAGGCCGATACCGAGTTCAGCCGCCTGAACAGCAGAATCGATGCTGGCAGACCCTTGCCGGATGCGACTGCGCAATGTCGGACTGTGCGGCGTCACGCGCAACTCTGCGCCGACTGGCGCCCCGTTGTTCTTCTCGGTGACGGTGTGCAGAACATCTCCTGATATAGCTGACAGGAAGCGCGATTGACGACGTTTGGCCTCTGTTCGAGAGTCGGTATCGACAACACCGAAAACAGCGTCGAACGCGCCATTGGCACCGGTCGAAATCGCAAGTTCAAGCCGCCCGTCAATCAACAGGTCTGTCGTCGCAGCCGCCTCCGCCAGCAGAATTGGGTCCTGATAGCGCATGGGAATGACGGCCGAACCAAGCGTGATGTTGTGTGTGTGCTGGCCTACAGCTGCGAAAAACGGAAGCGGGGAGGAAAGATAGTGGTCGAAATGCCTCTGATAGGCCCATCCCGACTGGTATCCCAGACGTTCTGCCTGTTTGAACAGCTCGATGCCCTCCAGCAGCCCATGGGCCGGTCCATCATCGTCATTGAACGAAACACGCGTATTGAACCCCAATCGCTGTTTGGGTCGAAACGAAACCGGAAGCTCTGCGGAAGGGGATGCGATATTCATCCGATATGTTCCTTGCGTTGAACGCATTGGATCGCTTGCTTCGAGCCATGGACCTCGGCAATCCCGGAGGGGATGGAATCCAGCAGTGAGGCCGTGTAGTCGTGCTGTGGATTGGCGAAGATGTCCGACACGCTTCCATGTTCGACAATGCGACCCCGCTGCATGACGGAGACCGTATGTGCGAGCTGGCGAACGAGTGCGAGATCATGGGACACGAAGACATAGGTCAGGCCCAATTTTGCCTGGAGCGACAGCAACACCTCGACAATGTCGGCCTGCACGCTGACATCAAGTGCCGAGGTTGGTTCATCCAGCACGATGACGTCCGGCCTCAAAACAAGCGCGCGCGCGATTGCCACGCGTTGACGTTGCCCACCCGACAAAGCTGACGGCTTGCGTTCCAGCAGGTTTTCGCTCAATCCCACATTGGCGATCGCTTCCTTGACCGCCTCGGAGCGCTCATTTGGCGTCCCGATCTTGAAGCGGTCCAGTGGTTCGCGAATGAGCTGCTCGACCTTCCAGGCAGGATCAAGCGAGGTGAAGGGATTCTGATAGACCAGTTGCAGGTGCCGCCAGACGGATCGAAGATCCGAGCGGCTCTTGCTGCTGACGACATCTTCGCCAACGGTGATCGAACCGGCTTCCGGCTCTTCAAGCCCAAGCAGAAGGCGTATCGTCGTCGTCTTGCCCGAGCCGGACTCGCCAACAAGCGCGTGAGTCGTACCTGCGGGGACGCTGAAGGAGATATCGTCAACGGCTGTCAGAATGTTGCCGTCAACCGTGAAGCTCTTGGTGACACCGTTGACCGAAATTTTCGCAGGTTTCTTTTGCGTGTTCTGCTTGAAACCCGGGTCGCGCAGCTTTGCGTAGCGGTTTGGATTAAGAGCTGGCACGTCACCGTGAAGCTTCTTCGCGTAAAGAGAGTTGGGGGACGAAAAGACAGTGGATGTCTTGCCGGCTTCCTGGATGACACCGTTCTTGAGGACGACCAGGCTGTCAGCACGTTCTGCGGCAATGGCAAGATCATGCGTTATCAGCAGGAGGCTGATGTTCAGCTCTTCCTGCAACCGTGAAAGCAGATCGAGGATACGTTTCTGAATGGTCACATCGAGCGCGGAGGTTGGCTCGTCGGCAACCAGGAGGGCAGGGCGGGGCAAAATCGCAAGCGCAATCAGAACACGTTGCAGCATTCCGCCAGAAAGCTGATGCGGATAGGACTCATACGCACGTTGAGGATTGTCGAGTCCGACCTTGGCAAAGGTCTCCAGAATGAGCGCCTTGCGAACTGCCGGATCGACCTCATCCGTCAGGGCCGCGGCTTCAAGCGCCTGAGAGCCGATGGTGCGGACAGGATTGAGGGAATTGCCTGGATCCTGCGGGACAAACCCAATCTCCCGGCCGCGATACGGCCTGAAGCGCCTTTCGGGAAGAGCGAGTATATCCTGTCTGTCGAACACCACCTTGCCCGTTGCGGCTGCGCCATTGGGGAGGAGCCGTAGAACCGCTTTTGCGATCGTGGACTTACCCGAGCCCGATTCACCGATGAGGGCCAGGCTTTCGCCGCGCCGGATTTCAAAGCCGACATTGTGAACGACCTCTTGTTGACCATAAGAAACGCCAAGATTTTCCACCGTCAGGAGCGGTGTTGCGGGTCGTGATGACGGAAGCCGAGTTTCAGTTTCGATCTCGGTGGGCGCTATTTTCAGTGCGATTTGCGAAGCCATCGGCTGATCCTGTTGACAGAGAGGACGGTAACGATCGTAACGAACGCGGGCGCATAAACGAGCCAGGGCCATTTGAGGTAGTCTTTGCCGATAGAGATCAGCAGGCCCCAGTCGGAGGAGGGTGGCGGGTCGCCATAGCCGAGGAAAGCCAGGCTTGCGATGACGAGGATGGACTCGCCGAATTGCAACACGGCAAGCGGCAGCATCGAGCGCGATGCATTGGGCAGCACATGCCTCAGAACGATAAAGCGACGCGAACCGCCGAGTAAAAATGACGCCTCGACAAAGGTCGCTTGGCGGGTCTTGATGACTTCGGAGCGGGCCACCCGCGCAAAGAAGGCGATGGCCGAAATCCCCGTTGCGATTGCCGCATTGATTGTTTCAAAGCCGATGGCCGTGACGATGATGACGGCAAGCAGAAATTTCGGGATCGACAGCAGCACATCGACAAGTCGGGCAAAGACGACGTCGATCCACCCACCGAAGAAACCGGCAAGCAGTCCGATCAGGCCGCCAATCACCACACCAATCACCACGGCGACCAGTGCGCTCGATACGGATGACGCGGTGCCGTAAACGACACGCGTGTAGAGGTCACGTCCCAGATGGTCCGTGCCGAACCAGTGGGCCAGGCTTGGTCCAAGCAGTTTGTCAGCCGGGATACCATTGACCGGGCTGTGGCTGGTAAAGAATTGCGGCGCAATCGACCACGCAACGACGATGGCGATGACCGCAAAGGCGACCGCAACCGTTGGCGTGATATTCAAGGATTTGATCCTGTCAAAAAAGCTTTCGCCAGAAACCGGACTAGAGATGAGGCTCATGGCTTTGCTCCTGTCCCCAGAGGAAGACTTGCGTCATCGGCGATGGACTGGCGACGCTTGGCGCCAATGATGATTTTCACGCGTGGGTCGAGCAATGGATAGAGAAGATCGGCGATCAGATTGACGACCACGAAGACGACGGCACCGAGCGAGACAATCGCCTGAAGAACCGGTAGATCCTGCGTGCTCACAGAGCGTTGCACCAGACTACCAATTCCCGTGCGCCCGAAGACGGTTTCAGTGATCAGCGAATTGCCGAGAAGCTCACCCACCGTGAGTGCAATGACCGTGACGACCGGAAGCGAAGCGGGCTTGAGAAGATGGGTGGCAAAGAGCCGCTTCGGCCCAATGCCGCGGCTGCGCGCCACCGCTGCGTAATCCTGCTCGGCCTCATGATCGAGATTGGCAATCAGAACTTCCGCAATCTGCGCGGAAAAAGGAATGCCGATCGTGATGGCGGCAAAGAAGGTTGCCCAAAAACTGTCCGGCTCGATCACCCGGAACAGTCTCAGCTGAAATCCGAAAAGATGGATCAGGAACAGGCCGATGACGAAGTTTGGTGTCGACAAGAAAAGTGAGGGAAAGGCCCGAAGCAAGCCTTGCCCATATTTCTTCGGCACAACCTGCGTACCATAGGCAACAGTAAAGGCCAGGATCAGGGCAACCGTTAAGCCTGATGCCGCCAGAACGAGAGTCGATGGCAGAACCTCGGCAATCAAGGTTGAGACGGGCCGATTTGAGCGCATCGACATGCCGAGATCGCCGGTAAGAAATGACGACAGAGAGTGCCAAAGCTGTACGATGACCGGTTGATCCAACCCTTGCGCAGCGATGATCTCGGCAATTTCCTGTTCGGTAAAGCCGTTTTGCGGGTTGCGCAAAACGCTGGTAATAGGGTCGCCAGGCAAAATGCTGACGACCACGAAGGTGAAGATATAGGCCAGAAGGATGACGACAATCGCCTGGCCGAGCCGTTTTGCGGCGTAGGTTAGGTAAGCATTGCTCATGCCGTCACCTCCTTGAGTTTATTCATGAGTTGCGTCTCACTCGGCAATGTAAGCCGTGTAGTAGCTGGCATAGGCTACGCCGTTATAGACTTCGCCCTTGAGGTTTGGAGACTGCACATAGATACGCTGGACGATCTGTGTGCGCGGAATGAAATAACCCTGCTCCAGAACATATTTCTGCAAATTCTCGAGCAGGGGCTTGCGCTCCTCCACGGAGCCGGCACCGGCAATCTTGTCGCGCAAATCGTTCAGGGTTGCGTCACGCTCATCCAGAGCAAACCAGTTCTCACCATTATTGGCGTTCGTCAGGATGCTTGCGACGGTGCCGGCATCGATGAAACTGCGCGTGACTTCGTAGGTCGGCACTGCTGCACCGCCGAACTTGACCTTTTCGCCAAACGTGACGACGTCGTAAGTGCGAATATTGACCTTCCAGCCAAGTTTTCCGAGCTGTTGTGCAATAAGTTCATCGACGGATTTCGACGTGGCCAGATAGGGGTTGGAATGGATCGTTAACTCCAGCGGCTTGCCGTCTTTGACACGAACGCCATCCGCGCCCTTCACCCATCCTGCTTCATCCAGAAGCTTTTCCGACTTATCCGGGCTGTAAGCCAAGAGGTCACTGTGGTCTGTCGCGCCAGGCACGTTGCTCTGGATGAAGGACTTTGCGAGTTGCCAGTCCGGCGTATAGACGGTGTCGATAATTTCCTGGCGATTTATGCCGGACTGAAGAGCTTGGCGCACCTTCACGTCGTCATAGGGTTGCAGCTTGGTATTGACGGCCCAACCATTGACGAAACCGAGATAACGTGGCGTCGCAACGGTAAACCCTTCCTCCTTCAGCGACTTCAACTCCTGGGGAGAGGCATTATAAGCCACATCCGCCTGACCGGACTGGACGGAAGCCACGCGAAGTGACGGCTCCGACACGAGTTTGTAGGTGATGGTATCGAGATAGGCCGGACCCGTGTGGCCAACGGCGGACGGACCCCAATTGTAATCCTTGCGCTTGACCAGGGTGACGTGGTCACCCTCCTTCCAGGATTCAACGACATAGGGGCCACTGCCGGCTGTCTTGCTGAGATCAGCCTGCACGCTTGCGGGCTGGGCAATCGTCTTGGGAGAGATGAGGATTGAGCCATGGTAGCCAAGCGTTGGAATGAAGCCAAGCGTCGGCTTTTTGAAGAACACCTTCACCGTGGTGGCGTCGATAGCCTCGGCGCGGTCATAGGTTTTCGGGAAAAGGCCGATGGGGTTGATGCCCTCGTTTTTTCGGCCCGCATACCAGATGTTCAGATTGGCAACCACGGCCTTTGCATCCAGGGGTTCGCCGTCCGAAAACGTCACGCCGCTCTTCAAATGAAGGGTGAATTCCGTAGCAGCGTCATTTTGCTCCCACTTCTCGGCGATCCACGGGCTGGCTTTACCTTCGGCGTCCACATAGAGGAGCTTGTCTGCGACATGGCCCCAGACGTGTCCTTGAAAACTGGATATGGCGCTGTTGTTGGGGATCCAGGTGTCGCCGAGGGAATCGATCAGGAATGTAATGTCGCCGCCGTCATGCGGGCCGTCTGCCGCCTGAACTGCGAGCGGAGCTGCTGCGGATAGGAAGAGCGCTGCCGAGGCGGCGATAGATGCCGTAAAAAGCAGCTTGCGTCGGGAAAAAGAGCGTTTTGGGAAGAGTCTGACCATGATGCAATCCTGAGTGAAAATAGAAATTCTTGTTACCTTTGGCTTCTTCAGCGCATCGCAGCCACGCGTCGACGATGTCCGCCGCGTTGCGCTGGCGAGCTGTGGAAGCTTTCGAATGTTGGAAAGGGAGCGCCGCTAGGGCTGGTGAAGGTCTATTGGAACTCGCCAGCTCGTGGAGCGCACCCGCTTCTACATAATCCGGTCATGACGCAGTCCCTTGCGTTAGAGCTGTTTATCTTGACCTCTAACCTAGCAGTCGCGCGGGAGAGAGAAAGACTAGTTGTTCTTTTTCTATGGAATTAGGGGATTAATTTATCGCAATTTTCGCCGCTGTTTGGATTGGTGTTTCAGTACTGTCTTGAACTGGCGTCGGCTACGCCATGCAACCTGAACGTCGGGCCACCAGTTCGTCGTCGCGCTCCGCAAATGTCATGGCCTCGAAAATCCTCACCTCGGGAAGATCGTCTGTGTAACGTTCGATCTGAACCCTCGTAATTTGCCCGGTCGAGCCCTGGGCAAGCTTCGAGGTGCCGATGTCATGGGTGAGGATATTGGGATTACCGTGGACACACATGGTCTTCTCCGCTGCCGGATCGCTTGGCTCGAACCATGCGCCCGTCGCAAGCTGCATGACACCAGGCATGACATCCTCGCTAAGCACCGCCCCTGCTAGGCAGCTGCCGCGTCCGTTGAAAAGCCTCACGATGTCGCCAGCGGAAATCCCGCGCTGGGCTGCATCTTGCGGGTTGATACGAACCGGCTCGCGATTACTGATCTTGGTCGAGCGGCTGAAATCGCCAAAATCGAGCTGGCTGTGCAGCCGTTGATGAGGCTGATTGCAGACGACGTAAAGCGGATGAAGATCGGTCTCACCAGATACCTCACTTCGTACAGGATACCAGCGTGGATGACCCGCGCAGTCGTCATAGCCGAAGCTTTCGACAGTCTTCGAGAAAATTTCGATCCTGCCGGAAGGCGTTGGCAGTGGCGTTGTCTCAGGATCTAGCCGGAAGGCGTTTGCGGGACCTCCATCCTCGGATTTCGTCGGAAGAACAAGCTCGCCGCGCTGCCAGAACGTTTCAAAGTCCGGCGCGTCCTGCCCCTGGGCTTCCAGTGCAGACCGTGTCGTTTCATAAAGAAAGGCAAGCCATTCCCGGCTGTTACGCCCTTCGGTGAAAGCATCGAAATGGCCGAGTTGCCGCGCAATACCGGCAAATATGTCATAATCGTCACGCGCTTCACCGACGGGCTCTATCAGACGCTTCATCGCGATCATAAGGGAATCACGGTCGGCTGCACCGATGTCGTCGCGCTCCAGGGTGGTCGTGGCGGGTAGCACGATGTCAGCATGTCTGGCTGTCGAGGTCCAGGCGGACTCATGAACGATGATCGTCTCGGGGCGCTTGAACGCAGCTCTGAGCCGATTGATATCCTGATGATGATGGAATGGATTGCCGCCAGCCCAGTAGACGAGGCGGATGTCCGGATAGCGCAGGGCATGTCCGTTGTAATGGAGCTCACCGCCGGGATCGAGCAGCATGTCCGCAATGCGCGCGCAGGGTATGTAGTCCGGCACCGGATTTTTAAACTGGCTAAGCGTGGGCAAGGGGACCGCCAGCAGTTTCTTGCCAATATTGCCAAGCGCGCCGAGAGAGTAGGAGAAGCCGCCCCCATCAAGCCCGATCTGGCCGAGCATGGCTGCAAGCACAATTCCCGTCCAGACCGGCTGCTCGCCATAATCAGCCCGCTGAAGGGAGTGGCTGACAGTGATCAGCGTTCTGTTGCTTGCCATCCTCCGCGCGAGATTACGGATCGTCTCGGGATCGATGCCGCAGATCGTCGCGGCCCATTCCGGGCTTTTGGGCTGACCATCCCCTTCGCCGGAGAGATATTTCTCGAACCTATCATATCCGACTGTGTAGCGCTGCAGAAATGCTTGATCATGCAATCCCTCTGAGACGAAGCATTGGGCGAGCCCAAGCATGAGCGCGACGTCGGTGCCGGGTTTGATCGGTAGCCATTCCGCTTTCAATTCTGTGGGAAAATCATCCCTCAAGGGGCTAACGGATATGAAGTGCGCGCCCCTTTGAGCCGCGCCGCCCAGTTTCTGCCGGACCGTGTGCTGGCTGATACCGCCGCCATGGACATCGGCGTTCTTGATGGCCATTCCGCCGAAGGCCAGGACGAGGCCCGTGCTGCGTTCTATCGCGTCCCAGGTCACGCTTTTTCGGTCAAAGCTGTCGTAAGGTCCAAGGACATGCGGGATGATCACCATCGCAGCCCCGGAACTGTAGGTGTTGACGGAACGCACATAGCCGCCAAGGACGTTTAAAAAGCGATGAATCTGGCTTTGGGCATGGTGAAATCGGCCCGCGCTTGACCAGCCATAGGAACCACCGAAAACAGATGCCGGGCCATGCGTTTGATAGACCCGGCTGAGTTCAGCGGAGACGATCCTCTCTGCTTCTTCCCATGACACCTCGATGAATTCGTCCGCGCCGCGTTTTTGCGCGTGGTCACTATTTCCTTCCAGCCATCCGCGTCTGATGGCTGGGCACCTGATACGCACGGGACTGTCTGCGACAGCAGGGAGATTGCCGAGCAAGGGCGAGGGGTGCGGATCGTTGTCATGCGGCCGGATCTCCAACCGGCCACCGACGACACGCCCGGAGAAAGCGCCCCAGTGAGAACTGTGGGGTTTAAAGGAATTCATTATCACCCTCACAATCGCATATGTTCAGCTCTTCTCATCTTTTGATCAAGCGGCGAGCTTCTCGCCCTTGAGATGACGCTCGAGGAAAGGAAGGCTATCCTGCCCCCAATAAAGTTCACTCTCGTAGCGATAGGTTGGCACGCCGAACACACCTGCGGCCTTAGCCGCCTCGTAGCCGGCCTTGCGGATTGCCTCCGTGGCTTCACTCTGAGCACGGTCTTCCAATGCAGAGCCATCGAAACCCGCGGCATTTGCAATCTTGCGACGGACTTCTAAGCTGCCAATGTCTTCGCCACGCAACCAGAACGCTTCCTGAAGCGCCAAGGTCAGTTTGAGCCAATCATCGCCAGTCTCGATTGCCGCCACGACCAAAGCCCCTGCCGGTCCCGGATCGGACAAGCTCGCCCGGTTGTCGAAGTTCAGCACCTTGCCACGCAATGCGGCCCAGCGCTTGAGATCCTTGGTCCAATACGCGCGGCGAACCTCCGGGCGGTTGCGTGAATAGATGCCGCCATTTTCCTCGATCAGCGGAATGACATGAGGCCGTATCGTCGCGTCGTACTGGTTCGCCAGGTCGGCAAATGGCTCAAGCCCGATGAACGCCCAGGGCGAACCGATGCTGAAGAAATAATCGATCGTCTTTGTCATTATGCTTGCTTTCGGTTGGGTTGATGGATGGGAGATGCCGCATCGAAAACGAACAGCGCGCAGTCACGCGCAACGAGCACGGCGTTTGGATCCCGTCCGACGGCGACCGTTGCCAGGGCTCCTTCGTAGAGAAGCGAAAGATGGGCGGCGGCTAGATCGTTCGTGTTTGCCGATTTCGCCAGAACCGCGGCAAAAACGTCCCTCACCATGGTCTTGTGAAGGCGGGCCACGGACGAAACTTTTTCGGAATCTCCATGCTCGGCAACCGCCAGAGCAAAGGCGCAACCCCGGAAGTCCGGGCTGTCCGCCTTTTCGTAAAGCCGCTCGAATATTGATCCGATCTGCTTTCTGGGAGATGTGGCGGCGGAGAGCACTTCATGCAGCGACTGGATCACGCGCTCGTGGCGCGCCAGCAAATAGGCGGCGACGAGGTGGTCTTTCGATGGGAAGTGCCGATAAAGCGTCGCTTTGGCAACCTTGGCTTCCTCAATGATGCGATCGATGCCGACAGCCCGGATGCCTTCTCGGTAGAAGAGGGTCCCGGCTGCGGAGAGGATATGGTCTGATATGGCTTCTTTCATTGCATCGCTTCAAACTATCTTATCAAAATCTTGGTTGGTCGCGTCATGCCCCGACACTCAGATGAGGTTGGGACGGATCTTCCTCGTCCAGCAGTGAAAAGATCGCCTCCAAGGGGAGCGGTTCTGTAAATGCGCCCTTCTGGGCAAGTACACCGGCGAGCGTTTGAACGGCCTTATTATAGGGCGATGCAATGCCATGAAGACGACCAAGAAGTACGATTTCGCCATTGAGGAAGTCGACTTCGCTGGACGCGCCGCGCGTAAAACTTTGCCAGGTCGATTGCTGACCAGGCACGATGCCGCTGTCGGGTGCGATGCGCCAGTGACTGATGTCTATTGTTCGCTCCGAAGGTGCTGCAAACGAATAACCTGCGGCGGATAGAACCAGCCGAGCTTCTTCCACGATGGCCGTGCTGAGCGTTTCGCGCAACGGCTCCGGGCCGTCAAACAATTCCAGCACGTTGCGGACGTTGTGCAGCAGCTTGGCCGCCTTCCAGCGGCTTATATCGCCAGTCGCCTCTGCGAGATAGCCAGCGCTGGTCAGATCGGCTGCTATCTGCTGGCTGTCTTTATCGTGTCCCTTCGGAAAACGACCCAACGTCACGATTCCCGGCTGCGGCACGCCTCCAACGACAACGGTTCCGGTCTCCGTAAACCTTGCAGGCGTCAATATGCTCGCCCCATAAACATTTGCGAACGTTCTTAGCGCAACAGACTCTGTAGATAGCCCATTTTGGAAGGTTACGATGGGAAGGATTGCCGATGCTGGAGATTTCGATCCTGAGACACTTCTCCAAGACCAGAAGGCAAGTGCGCTTGCGGCGTCCTGCGATTTGACGGTCAGCAGCAGAATGTCATTTGGGGTCAGGTCCTGCGGATCAGAAAGATCGAATGCGTTAAGCGTTATCTGCCGCGTACCCTCCGGCCTTCGGTAGTTTAGGCCATGTTGCGTGATATGAGCGATCTGATCACCCCGCCCGACCAAAACATAGTCGATTCCAGACAGGGCAAATTGAGCTGCCAAGCTCGCGCCAACCGCACCAGCCCCAATGATAACATAACGTGGCATATGTCGTTCTTCGCCTTATTCGGATTGCGCGCGATGTTTGATTCCGCGTTCATTCTTTCACGATAGACATCCAGCAAGGAAGACCGGTCGTTCTATTTATATAAACTTAGTAGAAATTTGTTTCAGTTAAGCCGATTTCCCCGAACTCCGTCACCTCCAATGGTTTCATCATTGGAGTACACGTCCCAACAAGTCAAAGCCGACGCCGCCAGATGAACCGCAGCGGGTTTGCTGGAGACCGTTTGGTTTAAGTCATGCGGCCATGGCTGTTTCGTTCAGTATGGCAAAGTATCGTTCTTCGGCCTTGGCGGGTGGAGTGTTTCCGATGGGCACCAGAAGGGGGCGGTTTTAAACCAGTCGACCCATTCCAGCGTGGCGAACTACACGGCTTCGAAGTTGCGCCATGGTCCCCGTCGATGAGCCAGACCCGCGATGGGAGGTCTGGTTTCGGTGAAAATCGTCAGGCACTCCGCCACCGTCAGGCTGCCTTCGTCATTCAAAACGGCGAGGACTTTCAGTCGATCGCCCAGCGCCAGTTGGACGCTGCCGTAGCGCAAGAGGTCTCGCGCGTACTGAAGCCTCGGACCGTCGTAGATTTCCTCCGGGGAAAGCAACCGATACTGTAGGCCAACCTGGTCGGCCGATTTCTCAATCGAAGGCGCATCGCAGGGCAGTAGCCTGTCCGGCGCATCCATCAGAACCTGGAAGCCGTCGCTGTCGAATACAATAAAGTCAGGAACATGCGCAGTTCTCCAAGCTCCAGTGACAACGACATGCAACGCCATGGAGGGATTAAGATCGAGAATGCAGGCGACATCGCGAGATGGCTGGGATCAGTAGATGGCAGGCCCGTCACATTTGATGGAAGCCGCGGGTGCAAACGACCTGATAGATGCATTGCTACGGCTCGAGCGAAGCGACTTCGCGCGCTGTGCGACACCCTTTTCGAAACCTCATGGAAAACGGTTGATCGTCGCGGCAGGCGGGGATCAACGTATTCGTGTGAGGCGGGACATGTTTTGCATGTGAGAACGATTAGGGAACAAATAATCGGGGGTCAACTGCCTCTTGGAAAATTTAAATGATTTCGATAGCGGCCACCGGCACCTGACTTAGCAGAAGCGTGAACGGACAAATCTGTGGAACTTAGGGATGAAGACCCGCTGAATAAACAATGTTCATTTCGCAAACGGAATCGTTTCGTCCCGTTCGCGAGTGCCTGGTGGAAGGCCTTTCCGGTCGTCGCCAGCCACCATTCCTCGGGTAGAGTAAGTCAAGTTTTCCCAAAAACGATCCCACATCGGGGAGCGTACTCCGGCGCGATATCCTGCTTGCTCGCTTAGCGCCTTGTCCCGCCAACGGTTAGCGATCACGGGAGACACGAGCGCGAAAAACATCGTATCGCCGTCCGTCGCATCGATCGACAGGAGAACCTTACCGCTGTCCAGGATGCTCTGCTCCAGTTCCTTCGTGGCGAGGGCATAGTGTGACCAGACGAGATCATGATAAGCGCTTATCGGTCCCGGAGGTTGTTCTCCAACTATCAGAGGGCCGAAAACGGCATTTGCGACCGGACCTAACGTGGTCTTGTCTATGACGCCGCCTTCCTCCCAGATCGAGAAAATTTCACTGGTGTACTTGTCTTCGACCGAGTGGAGCTTTCCCGCGTTGTCTAGCAGATTTACCGTGGCGAGAAATAACCGATGCCGCGAAGAATAATCCTCCACGCCGTAAAATCCGACGGTCTCCATATCCGCGGGCGGGTTGGCCGCCATTGCCCGTACCCGGCTAATGATAGTGGGGTCATCTCCCGAGAAATCGGACGCGAAGGCGATGATATCGGCATATTCTTCAGATGGCATTTGGGCTCCTGCAAATTGCGCTGTGGAAAGAATGCAGAATAGGACGGCGATCATGAAAGTGTACCGCGCTAACATCTTCAGATGGCTGATCACCTTCGCTAGACCCTCTTCGAAGTACATTGTCTCTGAAGTGGCGCGCCGACGTTACAGAACATCGGTCACCGACGCGTCGCACAGTTCTTCAAAACCTTCTTCTGAGCACATCTGACGGTTCTGACTCAAAGATCGGGTTTCTGTTTTCGCTCCCATGCATTTCCATCGAAAAGAAAAATATCTTTCCGGCCGGCCACACAAAGCGCATCGTTGGAAGCCTCTGAGTGGGAAATATAATCGCCGTGCAGTTCAGGCATTCTAGGGGTGAAGCGGCGGCGGCCGGAAGACGACTTATCTGCGTTCAACAAGCGATATTATCGTTTGAGCAGGGGGGCTGGGATCGTGATCGCGGTCCACTCTGCACCGTCGAATGTTTGAACGCCGTGCTTCCTGTCGAAGAAGTAAAGCGTGTCGCCAACAGTTTGAACATTGAGCGGATTGGGGACGTTCTTGTTGATGGACGGATCAAGCGTGGGTTTCAGCGGGGACAGGATATGTCCATCAAATGAATAGAGTCCGTAATCAGAGCCAACTGTGATCCTGTCACCAAACCGGGTTATCGATCTCAAGTCCTCGTCGTCTCCCTTGAATGAAACGTCGCTGAAGCCGTGCTCTGCGTTGCCATCCAGAATGACGCCGTTCTCTCCAACCGCCCATACCTTGTCGGGAGTTTCTACGAAAACGTCCGACAGTACCGCTGGTTGGGCGTAGTGTTGACCGTCTCTCGGGGTGGCGACCACCTTCCAATTGGTTCCGTTCCAGTGGTAAAGCCGACCTTCCATGACCTTGGTCTCGCCTTCGGCCGCATGGTGGATGGCGAGCGCTTCGTCGGGTCGTCCCAGATCGAACAGTTCCGCTGCCCGGTCCTCCTCTTCCTCGGTCAACTCCCTTCCCGAAGCCTTAGGCATGCAGGTGACTGCCATATAGAGGTCGTCAAGCGAAGGGCCAGCGAGCGCACCAAACACGAGATGGTCGAACTCCTCCGATGGCATCGGCAGCTTGTCCCTCTTGAACCATGTCCACTGGTCGCGTTCTCGGATGTAGAGCTGGGAATTATGACCAGTTACCAGCAACGTGTCGCCGATCGCAACGATACGGTTCGTGTAACCAAGCCCCGCGGCATCCTCGCTATATACTCCAGAACCGATGATCTTGCTGTGCTTCGGCTCGGTTCCTGCGGAGAGGTCGTAGACGTCACCCTCGTCGCTCTTCGCGAAGACGAAAGGCTTTCCGTCTTTGCCGATCCAGCCCGTCACGCTGTCTATGATGCGGGGAATGTCGAATCTGGTCCACGGCTGGTCAAAGCCTCCCTCGTAGACCAGGACGATGGAATACATGTCGTCGTAATCCGCTTCGCTAAAGGCGATGCAGAACTTGCTTTCGGACAATGCCGTGGCTGCGGTCATGCGCAGCGGATCGTAGTTCGTCATGATTTACCTCGCGTAGCTTCCACCCGATAGAACCCTTATGGCGTCCGCATCTTTGGGCGGCAAGCGCGTTGTCCTCCCGGGTTGTCTGGATTTGCTTCCTACCTGCACCGTGGCCGCATCCCTGGCCAATTTCTTACATTTTTCGGGCAGGTTGGAGATCATGTTGATCGCCTGGTGGGTGGCAGCCCTGATCTCGCCCAACGGAGCAGTTCCGTTGGGAACATGTCTTTCCCCCAAAAGCTTAAGGGCGGGATTCAGCGACTTGTGGACCGCATCGTCGTCGGTCCTGTGCATGCCTGGGCTAAGGCAGATGGCCTGTCCCTCGTTGTAGGTCGGGGAATAGGGTATTCTGTTCGCGTTCGAATTCCTGTCGGGCTCGAGCTTAGGTGCCTTGCCGAGCCGGTAGACCATGTCGGGAATGATGTGGTGCGCTTCGCCGGGACAAATCGTCTCCACCCACTTGTAGGGACCGACAACGCACGGCCACTTCTTGCGGTCCTTTGTGTCCACCCTGACGTTGTGGTCCAAGGCAGCTCCCAATCGAGGATTCTTTTCCACTTCCTCTCTCGCACGCTCGTTGTCGTCGTCGAGACGTTGGCGGTATTGGGTAATGGCGTCACGACTCCACTGGACCCCTTCGTCCAATTTCAGGCGTCCCGTGCGCACCGCTTCCTCCGCAGTCCTGACGATATCGAACTCTTCCTCGTCGCGGGGGAACAGTCCTCCACCCAGCCGCTCGGATATCGGCGCTCCGAGTTCACTTGGCCACAAGACGGCGACCGCCGTTCCGAGAAACCTCGCTCCGAACTTGCCGAGCCTGCCCAGCCACGGCAGCGCCCTCTGCCCCAAAGACTCGGCGACCTTCGCAGGCATGGGCGGTCGATGCCAAAGCGGCGCGCGCCCCGGGCCCGGACGTATCACCTCACCAGGTCCTCTCGGCACCGTCGGCGCGGTTGGTTTGGGTAACGCGCCCCCTCGGGTTGTGGTGGCTACCTGCGGCGAGCTTTTCGCGGCTGCCGTGGCCCCGCTCGCAAGGGCGTACTGTTCACCTTCGATCAACGGCTCGGGAGAAGCGTCGCTAACAACCCTGCCTTCTTCATCTCCGCCGTTTGACCTTAACGATCCCGGGACCGGATCATCGTCCTTCGGAGGGCCGTAGGTCTGGGTGCTGCGAACGAAAATCGCTTCCCCTTCGGTGTTCTTGTTGTTCATGTAGAAGCGATCGAGGTGGCGAATGACGTTTGAGCCTTCGGCTCGGACCTGATCGGCGTGACCGATAGGCTCACAGATGTTATCGACAGTGCCGGACTTTCGGCCCTTTCTGATACCCGGCGCGTCGCCATGCACGTGCGTCGTGCAGGAGCGCATGACCATGGCCTTCTTTCGCGTGAAGCGGACCGAAGGCGTGTAGTTCTTGTCATGACCGCAAAAATCTACGACCGGGTACGGAATGGGGACCACTGAGGAGCCGACGGGGGTCAAACATACATCCGGTGCCAGCGAGACGATTCGGGCCTCGTCGATGTCGCGCAAGCCCTCACGTGGCTTATTCGTCGTCCAAGGCTCGGGATATTGCGGCTCGCCAGCATAGTCACGAGGGATGCTCATGCCATCTCTCCCTCTTTGACCGTGGCAGTCTCGACTTCAGGCGGAATCAACCGGACACGCGTCAAAGTGAGGGTCGTTTCGCCTGCGTCTGGCAAGGGAAATCTCGCCCGCCAGGTTAGCAGGACCCGCCCATCGTTACGCCAGTCGAACTGGACACCATCGAGTTCGAGCACGTGCCAGTCGTCTCGATCCTCGCGAGAGCAATGAACGCCGAGCGTGAGACCGGGCAGCTTGCCTCGGGCGACCGGGTGATGAGGATGCAAATTTGAGAGCTCGTATGCTTCATCACCCCGAAGATACGGAGCCGCTATCAGATCGGGATGTGCGGATTGCCAAAACCGACGATCGAAATCGCGCGGCAAGAGAGGATGACGTTTCTCCACCCAGTCGTCGTCGTAGGTTCCCGTATGTTGCTGGCGCGAACGCCACCATGGCGATACGAGACCCAGCCCTTGAGGCGCCGGCGTTTGCCGCCAGTCCAGCGCTTCATTGGGTGCGGTGATCTGGGGCGCGGGTACGGGATGGGTGTCGTGAGGCATATCGAGGTTGACGATGCCGCATCCGAGCGGGTTCCTGCGTTCAACGTCAACAGGTGTCTCTGTTTCGACATCTCCGGTGCCGGGGATCGCGCCTCCATAGGCATTGCGCCAGCAGACGCTGACGCTCCTTGCTGGTTCGGGTTCCGTCAGCGTCCAGTCTGCGATGACGCGTTTGGGCTCCTTTGCGGAAAACCCGGCCCACTTCTCCTTGATCACAGGCTCCCAGAAGCGCGGCCCGGAAACGTCGATCTCCTTGAACACCTGTCCCAGCCTCAACGAGGCCCGCCAGGACTGTTCAGGCTCTCCCGAGGGAGACCAGGCATGTCCCAGAAACGTGACGTCCGTTGCAGGTTTGTCAGGGGTGAGATCGCTCTGGCGCAGAAGGACGGTTTGATGCGGATCGCCCTCGTAAGCGTCCTCCCACTGGAAGCTTTCCTGCTCCTCGGCGATCTCGAGCATACCGTCCTGAACATGCATGAATGTCGCGCGGACGGACACGACACAATCCAGTTCCCCCTCGGTGTCGAACTGACGAAAGGCCATGGCGGGAAACGGAAGTCGATTATCAAGCTCCACGGGCCAGCCCCTTCATCAGTTCAGATCGATCGGCTTGCCGCGAAGCTGGAAATGATCGGTCGCCACGAAATTGAACGTCTTGCCGAGGATGATGACCTCGCCGTTGGACTTCATGATGAACTTGGAATCGCCGCACTCTATGACGAACTCCTCACCGACCGCGATCTTCTTGAACTTGCCCACGCTTTCCAGCGAAGTCTGACCGACATTCGTGACCTTGCTGACACCGATCTGTTCGGCATGCGCGACACCAACGCTGTCTGACTTGAAGGTGCTGACGATCGTGTTCATGATGCCGGGGAGCGGGAAGAGACCGGAAGCATCGGTGCCCACACCCGTACCTGAGCCTGCAAGCGCCGTGCCTGCATCGGAACGCGGGCTGGGGCCTGAGACCACACCCTCGCGCGACGACATGCCGCCAGCGCCAAGGAAGCCGAGGGCGGAAGACGCCAGCGTGGTTGCGAAGGCTGCCACACCAGACCCGCCGCCGCCCGCGATTTGGGCAGCCTGTGACAGCAGTCCGGCGGTGTGACCCGATAGTGCCTGAACACCCGCCATAGCCATCATCGCCATCGGTCCAGTGCCACCGACGACCGTGTTCACCGATCCACCGATCTCATGCTTCTGGTTGCCGGACACTTCAACGGCACGGTTACCTCCAACGGAGGCCACCTCATGGCGGTCAATGCGCTTCGTGCGGTCGTTGAGAACGCGGGTGGTCTGATCCTTCTGGGCATGGAAGAACTGGTTTTCCTTGCCTGCTTCATCCTCGAATGTAATTTCGTTGAAGCCGTCGCCCTTATGGGTATTGGAGCGCAGGACCATGCGGGTCTTGTTTGCGGGAAGGTCGTAGGGCACCGAATTTTTTGGATTGTTCACGACACCCGTCACCAGCGGACGATCTGGATCGCCATCCACAAAGGCCACCATCACTTCCATGCCAATGCGTGGAATGACCTGCGCACCCCATGTTCCGCCACCCCATGCCTGACTGACCCGCACCCAGCACGTATCCGTCCCGTCCTTCTTCGCCTTACGGTCCCATGGGAACCACAGCTTGATGCGGCCATATTGATCCGGGTGTATTTCTTCGCCTTCCGGTCCGGCGACGATGGCCACTTGCGTGCCCTCGATCTTCGGGCGTTTGGTGGTGCGGTGCGGGGTGAGCGGAACGCGTGCAGGGATGGCCTCGAAGGCGTTGCGGTATTCCGGCTCATTGCTGTTGGTCTCATAGGAGCGGTCAACAATGGTGTGGCTTGCCCGGATGATCACATGCTCTTCGTATTCGTGCTCGGGATGGGCCACCTCGTAAGGCGTGAAGCGACGACCGGCTTCCAAAATGCGGGAGGTCGATCCGCCGAAGACGCGGTCATGGTCCGCCTCGATGGATTGGGAACGTAGTTTTTGGGCACGCTCTGCCTCTTCCACCGTCTTGATGCGGGCAGGGTATTCGTAAAGCTCGCGCTTGGTCGCATCGGGCATCTGCACCAGTGACGGCGTCATATTGCTGGGCACCATGCCGGGTGTCTCGAAATTCCAGTCGGCCCCTGCACGCTGACCGGGCACGTAGGAAAAGCGTCGGGCCCAGTCATTGATGTGGTTGCGGTCTGATGAGCCCTGTGCCAATCTCACTTTGCCTTCACCCTGTGCTGAAGGTGATGGTCCAAGCCATCCGTTGGCGGTATCTGCCACATGCAGCTTGTGAGAGCCGTCTTCGTGGGAAAAAAAGTAAAAAAGACCGTCCTCTTCAAAGCGACGCAAGAGATAGTCGAGATCGGTCTCGTTGAACTGGGTGCTGTAGTGCTGCGTAGGTGGCGGTGAAATGACACCCGATGTATCCGGAGCTGGAATGCCGTGCTCGGAAAACAGCGTTTCGACGATATCGACCGAAGTCTTATCCATCCAGATGCGGCAGTCTGAACGGCGCGACAATAACCACATCTGCGGGCGGATGGTCATGGCGTAGGAGCGTAGACCGCGAGTAATCGGCGGTCCCTCGTGCAGGTTGGTCACGAGACCGTTGAACGGGCGGCGGATACCGCTACCTTCCTCGCCATCGCCCTGTTGAACCTCGATTGAAACGTCGACCAATCGACCGATCAGTTCTTCCGGCTTGACCGCTTCGTTCTTGGCACGGACATTCAGCTGTATCTCGAACAGTTGTGATACGCCTTCGTTGATGATCATCCGCTCGGGCAGCAACTGGTCTTCGCCGATCGGCGACTTGACCTTTAAAACACGGCTGGCTTGGATGAAATCGGACGACGATGGCTGGTCGGTCATGGGGAGCCCCGGTGATCGGATTGGATAAAATATCAATCAGCTGTCAAAATCTGTACGGAATGCAATCAATCATTGTGGCAAAAGCAAGGAGATAAGACCTTATTTGCAACCGATAGCCTATAATATTCGCTTGGCATCCCAAACTCGCCTTAATCTGCCGCCTAATCTCAAGGATCGACGGGTGAGGTGACATTCATGGTGCCAGTGGATATGGACAATGTGTTAGCGAACAAACGTAGGAAAGCTCAAGCTTACAGACGAAGCAATACGGTTCGAGGGGCGGACCTTGTAAGCTTCAGCTCCTTCGCGCACAGCCGCGCCGTTGCTCAGGGATGCACGGCGTTCTGTTTATGCAGACTGTCTGGTCGAAAAGGCACAGCTTAAGTTCGGTCCCCCCGGCGCTGAGCGCCGGAACCTATTCCTATTTTAGAAGCCAAACTCATCACGCTGTACTGAACGGCAAGAACAAAAGTAGTGCTACGGTCGCACCCACGAGCGACAAAACTGAAGCGTCTGAAAATTCAGCATTGTCGTCCTGATATGGTCAAGTTGACTTCTTTGATTTGAGGAATTTTGGCCATTGCCGGATAACTCAACCTCAACCAGATTAGTCAGTATTTTCCTCAATTCAGGCCGAGGGGCATCCTGCCCCTTGGTACCGGGATCTTGTGGTCTCATGAAAAAGTGCAGTTTTGCAGTCGTTTCCACCATCGTTCTTGGTTGTGACTAGGATATATGCTTGACAGAGCTCCCTCCTGATCCGCCAGATCGTGCTCGAAAGGCAAGAGCAGGGCTGTATCCAAGCTTTCTATCTGCGCCATTCCAGTTCTCGCGACACTTTCGCAACAGAGACACAGGCTCAGGGACCGTCAGAATTAAAGCGAAAGCTGGTAACTTCTTCGAAGAACCTGTTGCTGAGAGGGTGGAAACCAGACGTGGTTCTGCGACGATAGCTCTCGATATCGAACCTCATTTTGATCGCCTGATTTTCATGGATCAAAAACAAGCACATTGCGCTGCGCTTGAAACGCGTAAGGAGTTTCATTCTGGTCGAGCTATCCATTGAATGGCAATGCCAAGATAATTCAGCAAAACATCGGCCGCGTTGATTGGTCATCACGACGAGCAATTCTGTTTTTCGGTCCCTACGGCATGGACGTGTCTAGTGAGACGTAGGCGCTCAAGCAAGCTTGACCTGCGGCACTCACAGTATCGCCCGCATTGGGCGTGAGCTGACACGGAAACGTCCCGGCTACGCCATTTAGGTCGACCGGTGCGTGCGGCACACTGAATTTTCGATGGGTGATTTGGAGAGCTAGATCCTCCCTATGCCCGCAAGGGTATTCTCTCGATTGTTATCCAGTCGGCTGAATACCCTTGAGGGCAGAGGTCCTGGAGTGGCGCTCGACGTAACCTTACATCCCCAGCGCCCCGCATTCCTATCCGTAAGGGGCCAGCAGAAATCATTCTCTCGGCCGCCTTTATTTGACAAGTCTAACAACACCCTTTGCGCTTGTTCCTCCGCCGTCGTACGGCTCCAGCGCCCAGTTTGCCGAGTTGATGATCATGGTGTTGACGACAAGCGAGATTTTGTTCGCCTGATTGGTCGTCGAATTGTACGTGACGTCCCGGTTCGGAAGGTAGATGACGCCGTCGAGCGTTTCGCCCTTCGAACCGTTGAAAATATACTGGCGGGTGTTCGTACCAGGAGAGGCACCACTGGTCTTCTCAAACATCAAGATACCTTTGTAAGTGCCAGACGCAGGTGCGGAAGCGGTGAAGGACAAGCCTCCATTCGCGCGTATCTCACTGTCTACGTCAGGAAAATAGAATGTCACGCCTTCCGCCTTCACCTTGGCATTGCTGTTTATGATCATACGTCCTTTAACGACGTGTAGCCCCGGTTCGAATGTGATGGTCGGACTACCGTTGAAGGTCACATCGCAATGCAGGCCTGGCTTCAAAGATACAGTTGCTCCGTCTTTGGTGCCGCTTGTGGTGCAACTTGATGGAACTTTTGGCTCGATCATCTTCCCAATGTACGGATCAGAAGCTGCATCGCATCCAACCTGGAGATTGGAGAGCGTGCCGCCGTTCTTGATGTACTGCCTTCCCTTAACG
This sequence comes from Agrobacterium sp. DSM 25558, assembly GCF_900100825.1. NCBI lineage: Bacteria > Pseudomonadati > Pseudomonadota > Alphaproteobacteria > Hyphomicrobiales > Rhizobiaceae > Agrobacterium > Agrobacterium sp. DSM 25558. The sequence continues at coordinate 131,540 of NZ_FMUD01000010.1, forward strand.
CAGAACCGGGCGGTTTCGATAGTGGAGCCACTGTTCATGATAAATGCAGGATTGCTGACCGAACTAACGTCAACGCCGCAGCTCGGTGCTTTGACGGCCGCTCCAGAATTGACCAAGACCGCTTGGTTTGTATTTCCAAGAACGTAAATGCAGGTGCTCGGGGCTTTGGATTTCGGGGCTATGGCTGTTGCGGATACGGAGATCGGTAAAAGATCAATTCCGACGAGGGACAGGAAGGAAGGCACAAACTGTGCGTTAAAAGTTCCCGTTACGCTGCCGTCTGTATTGCTGATGACGGAGAGTGTCTTTTGAAAATCAACCGCTCCGCCATCATTGGCCGCTAAGTCGGCTAAAAAGTTCTCTATTTGTAATCTCTGACCAGAAGGGGTCGATTCAACGGCTGCCGCTAAAACACCGGAATCCAGCTTTTCCTGGAGATGGGCCTTCTCGGTGACTGCGCCGTAGATGTCGACAGCGCCCCCTGCTGTCGCAATGAGAATGGGAAACACGAGAGCAGACAGTACGCCGAAATTACCGCTAGAACATTGCATGTTGTGGAAAAAGGAGTTTGATAACTGTTTTGCTATGGGACGCTTAGGACTTGCTGGCACTTTAACCCTCTTTCATTACGAGAATACTTCTATCTCATAATATTTCTGGGCTATTATTAAACGAATCTGAATTTCTAGAAGGATTTTATCTAGTGGTAAATTCCTTGTAACCAAAATCTGGAGAATTTAATGGCAATTCTGCAGTTTAATAGCTGTCGAAAGGCCAGAAATTACATCTGAATCAGATAAATTTTGATTTCTATTGAGATATGCCGAGTTTTGACTTCATTAACGGCTTTCCACCCAACGTTGGCGTTCTTGCCAAATGGCATCGGCGACTATTTTTGTAATATCCTTCTCGCCGCGCGTCAGATGCTTTGCAACAATGACCCAAGCCATGAGTTTCAGTTCTTCGGGATATTCGAGTTGATCTTTTGTCACAGCAACCTCAAGCTTCAAAAATATGCTAGATTAGTGGGATTGCGCGAACCTGACCCTCGCGCGGACGGTTGCGGGTAGCTTGCGCATCGCAACAAGTATGTCGGTCGGCTCGTAGTCCAACTCGTCGCCGAACTGGAGAAACGCGGGCTCGGCGCTCGCCGGACTGATCTCATCGTGCATCGCGTCGACAGCACCCTCCAGGCGATCCGTGCAGGGACGGCAAAGCCGGCACGCGACGTCACGTGGCTTACGAAACTATTCAAGGATCGCACCGAGCAGATCGATCCCGGTTTTGGGATCGAGAAACTCGTTCTCGTTGCCGTGTCGGCGGAACCGCTGCAGGAGGAGCAGAAGTCGTCGTCTCTCGTAGAAGAGGAGATAACCGACCTGACACCTTTGATCGACATCTTCAGTAATCGCGGCGGCCAGCGCGTCTACCGCGTGGCACCCGTGGCACCGGATGTGCCCGAGCGCAGCGTGCAGCAGGTCTCAGCAGTTGCCGAAAACGTTGCCGAGAGCTGGGTGGGGCATTGGCGCAGACCCGTGCGGCTGTTCGAACGATCGGAGCAGATCCAAGCAATCGCAATGATGCCAGACTATCCACCAGCGACAATTACGTGGCGTGGAAAGCGCCACCGCGTGAAGCGAGCCGACGGCCCGGAGCGCATCTTCGGTGAGCTACGTCGCCGAGGTTATGCTTCAATCGGTGACGATCACCCGGTCGACGGGCAAGCAAATACTTTTTTACCGGAGACCTTGGCGGGGCGCTGATCCATGCCAACCCTCAGTTCTCCTTTATCCTCTGGACGCGCCAGGCGGGACTGAGGCAGCCGGATGTGGGCTACGATCAATCATGCCGTCGGCTTTCGACCCCTCGTTGATGATTTGACCGGAACAGTCGAGCCATACTCACTCCACCATGCCGCCAACGCCTCCATCGTGGGGCCAAGCCCGCGCGCCTTCTGTGTCATCTCGTACTCGACCCGCGGCGGCACCTCAGCAAATATGGTTCGCGATATTAACCCGTCCGCTTCCAGTTCTCTCAGCTGGGCGGTCAGCATGTGCTGTGTGATGCCAGGTATGGCTTTCCGAAGCTCTCCGAAGCGGTAGACCCGCTCGTTGAGCAGCCACATGATTTCAAGCTTCCATTTCCCAGAAAGCATGCTGAAGGCACGGCGCATCTCGTCTTGCATCGTTGGCGTTTCGTCGGTCATGGTATGTATTTCCATACTAGGGTGTCTTAATTCATCCTACTTGCACAAAACGATCATAGACGACAACTTGCAGTAATGCATCAGAAGAGCGCGAAAAAAGCTCTTTATTCGTCGTTTCAAGAAAGGCGCTGCCTGGCAGCGGCACGGTTTCTGCATGACTGCAACATATACCTATTGGATCAGCACGGCACTGTTGTCGTTGCTCTATCTTGGCTCGGCCTTCATGTATCTGACGAAGCGGGATTTCGTCACGAAGGCACTCGTCGATCTTGGATATTCCGCGGGTAATCTTGTGCCGTTCATGATCGTGGTCAAAATCCTCGGCCCACTCACGATTCTGACGCGATTCAATGTGGCACTGAGCGATCTGGCCTATGCCGGCATCTTTTACCACCTCCTCTTGTCTGGGATGGCGCATCTGGGCGCTCGCAAACCTGCAGGTGCAATGCCTGCCGCCATCGGGTTTGTCTTGCTCTTGGCCTCTTTCCTCACCCAGAACGCCGCCCGCGGCGTCCCGTCTGCCTATCTGCAGGCTCTGGGTTTTTGACAAACACATCAACAATCAAACTGAGAAATGGAGAAAATCATGGGTCGTCTTGATGGAAAAGTTGCTTTTGTCACAGGTGCTGGCCGCGGCATAGGCCGGGCCACCGCCAAGCTGTTCGCAGCAGAGGGCGCGAAGGTCGCGGTTGTCTCGATCACGCCAGCCAATATCGAGGCAGTCGTTGCCGACATCGAAGCCGCAGGCGGGACAGCGATCGGCGTGCCGTGTGATCTCGGCGACGCGAACCAGATTATTGCTGCAGTCGATAAGGTCGTAGACACGTGGGGCCGTATCGACATCCTGGTCAACAACGCTTTTGACCCGTCCGCAGTCATGTCTTCCATCATCGATCTGTCCGTCGAACAGTTGCAGCGCAATTTCGACATGGGTCCCATCGCCTATCTGCGAACGATGCAGGCGTGCTACCCGCATCTGAAGGCCAGCGGCCACGGTCGTGTCATCAATTTCGGCTCGGCTGCGGGCGTCGTCACGATTCTGCCCTATGGTCCCTACGGCATGGCCAAGGAAGCGGTGAGGGCACTGACGCGAACCGCCGCGAAGGAATGGGGCCCGGACAACATCACTGTCAACAATGTGCTGCCGGTGGCCGATACCTGGGGCGCGGCAGAGGCCAAGGCACCGCCACCGCCCAATGCACTTTCCCGTTTCGGTTCACCTGAAGACGACATCGCGCCTGCCGTCCTTTTTCTTGCCAGCAGTGATGCGAAGTTCATCACCGGTTACAGCCTCGCTCCCGATGGCGGCATGATCATCGACAGCGCACGATAGGGCCTTGGTTCTCACACAGCAGAAATACGATACGCCACGGCGTGCCGAGCATCACGCCGTGGCGACGGAAATCAATCAACAATCCGGAAGGACACACTCATGAAACTCCACGCCATCACATTCGACTGCGAAAATCCAAAAACACTGGCCACCTGGTGGTCACAGGTTCTGAACATTCCGATCGGCGGCGACTACGGCGACAATGTCGTGCTGTTACGCACGGATTCAACACCGCTTGTCTTGTTCCAGAAGATCGCGGAGCTGCCCACGCAGCGCAACCGCGTCCATGCCGATTTTTCGACCAGAGATCTCGATGGAGACGGATCGACTGGTTGCCCTCGGGGCAAAGATCGTTGAAAAGTTCGAGCTTCCTCAGGTTCGCTACACCACCATGACGGATACGGTTGGCAACAGGTTCGATCTTGTCCAGGAATTCACTTCCCAAGCAATAGCCCGACATATTCCCCGCATCCGCATTGACCGGAATTTCGGTTGCAACTATATGATTGAGTAACTACTCACTCAATAAAGTTAGATGTAAAAATGGCGCGTCCCCTCAGTGAAGAAAAACGACAGGCACTGCTCGATGCCGCCGCCGAGTTCGTTGCCAACATGGGCACGGGCGCGCCGACATCCAAGATCGCGAAGGCTGCTGGCGTCTCTGAAGGAACGCTTTTCACCTATTTCCCGACCAAGGACGATCTTCTCAACGAACTTTTTCTGGATATCGAGGCCAGCTTCATCAAGACGATGCTGGCACCCTATCCGATAGATGTCTCTGCCAGGGACCGGCTCTGTATCGTCTGGAACCGACTGATCGACTGGGGTCTTGCTCACGAGGCTTCCCGCAAGGCTCTTCGCCAGTTGAAGGTTTCGGATCGCATCACCGCAGACAGCCGCAACCGCTGCCATGCCATGCTACGGGATGCGCGGACGATGGTAGAGGGATGCCTCTCTGATCATGCTGCGCCAGACAGGATCAACTTCTATATCGATACCATTCTCATCGATCTGGCCGACAGCACCATCAATGCTGTCACAGCCAAGCCGAAAGACAGCGACGCCATCCGCCAGGCGGGGTTCGACCTGTTCTGGAAGGGTTCAGCCGCCTAAACCTTTAACTCATAAATGAGTATGTAATTACTCAATAAAGGATCGCAAATGTCTCACAGTAAAGGTTTTACCGAAGCCGACGTAGCCAACCAGGCAGACAAGAGCTTCATCGTCACGGGTGCCAATGCGGGTGTCGGCTTCGAAATCGCTCGTGTGCTCGCAAGCAGGGGAGCGCGCGTCCTTCTCGGCTGCCGTGAGCAGGGCAGGGCGCAGGATGCCATCGACCGGATCAAGCGGATTACGCCGACCGCCGACCTTGTCTGGCTGCCCCTTGATCTCGGTGATCTCGACAGTGTCCGCGGTGCAGCCGAAATTGCTGCGAAAGAGCAGCGGATCGATGCGCTGATCAACAATGCAGGGATCATGAATCCTCCGCTGACCCGTACGAAGCAAGGCTTTGAGTCTCAGTTCGGCGTCAATCATCTCGGTGTGTTCGCACTCACATCTCTGCTCTTGCCAAAGCTTGCGGAAACGACTGGGTCAAGAGTTGTGGTGACATCGAGCATCGCGCACCTCAAGGGCAAGATCGATTGGGATGACCTCAATGCCGACAGGAGCTACGGCAAGTACGATCGCTACGCCGCGAGTAAGCTGGCGAATGCACTGTTCTTCTTCGAACTGGATCGCCGCCTGCGCGCGGCAGGATCACCTGTCACCGCCATCGGCGTTCATCCTGGCGTCGCCAATACGAGCCTTGGTCGCCATATGGGGATTGTGCAGTATGCAGGCCCGATCGTCGGTTTGCTGCTCAACAGTGCCGACAAGGGTGCGTGGCCAGCGCTCTTGGCCGCAACTGGCAAGGTCAAGCCCGGCGGCTATTACGGTCCAACAGGCTTTGGTGAAATGCGGGGAGCCGTAGGCGAGGCGAAGAGGGCTGCAGACGCAGAAAGCGCTGCGCTCGCAACGCGGCTCTGGGACGTATCGGTGTCAATGACGGGTGTCGAACCCGGCTTGCCGGCCGCCTAACCTTTCCTAGGTCAATGGGATCAATTCAGCTTGAGGGGATAGCCCGCTGCTTCAAAGGCTCGGGCTTCTTTCCGTCTGGTAGCAAATCCTGAAGATGATCGTATACGACATCCGCGCTGAATGGCTTTTTCACAAATCTGGCCTCTTTTGGCATGTCGCCCTCGCTTGGTTCGATCATACCTGAGGCGACGATTATCCCTATGTGCGGCCAGGATGCATAGCATTGCCGGGCTAGGTGGAAGCCGTTCAGCTCGCCGGGCGGCATCTGCACGTCCGTAAACAGAAGCTGGATGTCCTCGCCGTGTTTATGGAGGACCAATAATGCCTCCTCAGCGTTCGCCGCTTCCAGCACCCTGAAGCCAGCGTCTTCTAAGATATCCACCCCGTCCATTCTGATGAGGCCATCATCATCGACCACGAGAGCGTAGGGTGTGTTTTCGTCGGACATGCGGTGGATCCTTTCGACCTCTTCGCAGACACAACGCGACGTCATCAAGTTCGATCCATTCTCGACAGCCGATTGATAAAACACCGAGTCTGTGGAGCACGAGACAGTTGAATTCCGTCTCTTATACCGAAGCAGATTATCCGGTGATTTTAACAGGTCTCACTTGTTTTGCTCAGTCCAGTGGCACTTTCGCTACGAACGACAAGCCGGAAGGATCATATGATACGGTCGCCACACCGCCTGCCTCGCTCGCTAGGAGGCGCTGAATCAGCTGCGTCCCGAAGCTTGTCCGAGCTGGTGCAACGACGGGCGGCCCACCACGTTCTCGCCAACTCAGCGCTAGCTCACGGCCTGTGGCGTTCGTGTCGATCGACCATTCAATTTCGACGACACCACTCTCGTTCGACAGGGCGCCGTACTTGGTGGCATTTGTCGCCAGTTCGTGCATCACGAGCGCATAGGCTGCCGTGAGATTGGATGGCAACTCGACCTCTGCTCCAATGATAGAAAACCGCGCCTTGTCCTCAACGCCAAACGGTGCGAGCGTGCGCCTGACGAGCGTCCGCAGTGATGCTTTGCCGAAATCCTCATTGACGAGAAGATCGTTTGCAGTGGCCATCGCATGTATTCTCGCCGCCAAGGTCGCTCCGGCGTCGTCCAGGGAGGCGGCTCGCCTGATCGTCTGCGAAACGATCGCCTGCAGCGACGCGAGCGTGTTCTTCAGACGGTGGCTGAGCTCTCGAGCCAAAAGGGCGCGGTGACCCTGCGCCTGCCGTCTCAAGGTGATATCCTGTGTGATGCCTGTGATGGATAACGGCGTGCCGTCTGGTGCGTAACTCGCCTGGCCCCTGATCTGAACCCATTTGAGCTCCCCGGCAGGCGTGACCAGTCGATACTCGGCTTCAAGGAGGCATCTGTCTTTCACAGCTTGATCGATCGCCTCGATCTGTAGAAGGCGATCCTCGGGATGGATCGTTTCCCGCAGGTCGTCCAGTGTAAGGGATTCGTTGGGTGTTCGACCACATATGGATTTGCATTCTGCCGAGGCGGTCAGTTCTCCTGTATGGAGGTCAATGGTCCAGATGCCGAGTTTTCCCGCCTCAAGTGCCAGGCGTAGACTTTGTTCGCTCGCGTCAAGTTCGGCCGTGCGCTCCGCGACTTCTCGCTCGAGGTCGGCTTTGCGCCGCTCGATCGCTGCCAGTTCCTCAAGCTCGAGTGTCACATCCTGTTGAGAGGCAACGAAGTAAGTGACGCACCCGTCTTCGAAGACAGGAGAGACAAGCAACCTGTTCCAGAAGCTGCTTCCGTCTTTGCGATAGTTGAGAAGATCGACTTCGATTTCTTCGTTTGCGGCGATGGCAGTCCTCAGGCGGTCAACGGATGCCGGGTCTGTCGCCTCACCCTGCAGAAAGCGACAATTCTGGCCAACAATCTCGTTTTCGGCGTATCCGCTCATCGCGATGAATGCGGCGTTGGCGTATACGATGGGGTTGTCCGTAAGCCTTGGATTGGTGACGACCATCGGCGTCCGCGTCGCATTGACCATGGCAACGAACGGACCAGCGGCGGCTAGGGATCGTTTGAGTTCGTCTGCGGTAACTTGGTCTTGCTTGATATCCATACAGACGCCTTCGAGCACAGGTTTTTTTCACCTTTTAAATCGACCCCGAAAGCAAGTCCAGAAGGTAGGGTAGCCGACAACTGTCATCATTTCGTGTTGGGACTTCAAGGATTTCGGGCCTGCTACTACGAGACTCGCCGTTCCTTTGCTGTTAAGTTCGGGCCTTGCGTCCCTCAATAAGCACAGGACTGGACGATGTTTACTCACGTAATGATTGGCAGCAATGATCTGGATAGATCGAAAGCTTTCTACGACGCCACCTTCGCTGCTCTTGGCGGCGTCCCCGGTGAAATCGATGCCAGAGGGAGGATTGTCTACATACATGGCGGAAGCCGCCTAATGATAACAACACCGATTGATGGAAAACCAGCGACGGTCGCCAACGGTGGAACGATCGGTCTTGTCGCTCCAAGCCCGGAGCATGTGAAAGCATGGCACGACGCCGGGACAAGCCACGGAGGAACGTCGATCGAGACACCGCCGTCAGAGCGTCCGAACGGCTCATTTGTCGCCTATCTCCGTGATCCGGATGGAAACAAGCTGACCGCGCGCACGTTACCGTCGGCTTGAGTTGGCCATGCACGGCAAGGTCTCGTCATCGGTGGAAACTGTCTGGAGTAACGGATGCCGAAGCGTCGTGAGAAGTCGGACCTGCCTACTAAGATCTGTCCGGTCTGTAGCAGGCCATTCTCATGGCGAAAGAAGTGGGAGAAGACTTGGGAAAACGTGAAGTTTTGCTCCCAACGATGTCGAGAGACGAAAGTAAGATCGTAAGTGTATTGAGCCGTCGTGAGATCGGGCAGACGTAACTGCTCGATATGTAAGGATTAGAAATGGCCGAAGATGCCGGCGTGATAGCTGTGGACCACACGGGATTCTCGGTCGCCTCGTTGGAGGATGCGATCCAGTTCTGGACTGAGGCGATGGGCTTCGACCTTGCTCGCCGAGGAGAGATGGGTGGAGAGTTTCTACGGGAGGCCACGGGGGTTGACGATCCGCGCTGCCGAATGGCGCTGGTAACAGCTCCAAACGGCTACCCTGTGGAGCTTCTCGAATATTCGACAGGCCGTACGCTGGGCCAGACACCTCGGAGCGCGGGTGCGATCGGCACCGCGCACATCGCCTTCACGGTTAGGGATATCCGTACGGCGATCGCGCGGGTTGAGAGGGCGGGGTGGGCCGTGAAGGGTTCGCCGCAGCCGATACCAGCCGGCCCCCGATGCGGAACAATGGTTGCGTACATCTCTGGCCCGGATGGGATCACCATAGAGCTGATGCAGCCCCCTGTTCAACATTACCGGATCGTGTAATGCCCTTAGGTCCGGAAAAGCTGAACCCTCTGTAGGTCTTCGTAAATTGACCAGGTGCCAAAGGTCGTCTCGAAACTGCGAAGTTCATGGCCGGATTGCGCGAACCGTCGTCTTCCGCATTGCGCCAAATGCGGTCGTTGGCCGCATGCACCTTGATGATGTCTTCGATCCGTGTTGGCTGCTCGGCGGTGAGCGGCTTGGCACGCTCTGTCTGGCGTGCAATGTTCGCACGCAAAGCCAGTTCAGTTAAAGGATGGGTCTCATGCGCCTCGACAAACTTTCGCCTAAAGATAAGCCCTACAAAATCGATGGTTTACCTACGCTCTACGGCGGCAAGGGGGCTTGGGTCACAGCGCTACCAATGCCTTTAACTTCAACGTTTCAACACTCGCTTGTCGCTCTGCCCCATCCCGGACGTGGCAATGCCGAGTTCGCTGAGCCGGGAGAAGTGCCGGTCATCTTGGAGAACGGCGACGGTACGGGTGACGTGCCCAGTTCGAACATGATCGCAGCAGCGCGGTGGCTGATCGATAACGACGCAGAAGTGGAACAGGCGATCATCGCTACTATTCGATCCTCGCTTGATGAGCTTATCAACATTCAGAAGGGGATTGACGGCGTGACCGACGAGGCCGTTAATGAGACATGGAAGAAGCACAGTTGCGCCCGAGAGTCAGCCTTCTCCACATCGCGCTACCAGACGTGGTAGGAAAGCCTCCTTATTTTGGTGTCGAGCTTGCCTGCAGTTGGGATACGGAGAACGGCTATGGCATAATGTTCCACGGCACGGATGTCGTGGAGTGGGGCGCTGGAGACGTACCAAACCTGCCTTGGATTGCCCTTCGCCATGCCGAAGGGCGGAGTTAGCTTTGAACGTACAGCACCCAACTTGTTTGCATTGCGGTTGACCCTGTCCTGGGCCGCTTCAGAGCGGATGGGCTGAAAAAACCAGTTCAAGGCGTTGTTGCGAAATTTTGGATTACGGAGACAGCGCGTCCGCAATGCGCCGATACTGTTGAAAAACTCCCTTGGGCATCAGTAAGGCGGCGCCTTGACCGGATCGTCAGGTATAGTTTTCTGACGGTTCGGAAGAGATGAAACTACTTTGCGTCTGACGTGCTGGGGAGCGTGGCATGCGCAATATGATTTCAGCGGGTTCGAAGGAAAAGCCGCTTGCTAGAGTTTTTCAACAGTATCCGCCAACAGGAGACATAGCTAAATATCAATCACGGAGGTGTTTCGGCCCCATCGCCGGAAGCGGTGAGGCCGATGCCTTCGTGAGGATTAAGTGTCCCCTCACTTTTAGCTTGGATACGCGCATCGGCGTTAAATCCGCTGCCTTCCCGGACCATGTGATCAGAAGGGCGATCACCCGCAGAACGGTCAGTTCCCAAGGGAAGTGACGTAAGGCCATATGAATCCAGAAGAATGCGCCCTGCGATTCCGCCGCCTGACGAACCATTCCGGGCAACGACACTCAGCAAAAAGGCTACGTTTGCGCCATCGACTGCACCTTCATCAAAACCCAGTCGATCAGCCCCACTTCATTTCGCCAGTAGCAACCTTGGAGCCGATATCAAGAGCGACGCCCATGCCGAGACCGGGAAAGCGCGACTCCATCGCGGCCTTAAGCCCGGCGGAGCCCTTGGCCTTACCCAACTCCTCATCGAAAGCTTTAAGGTAGGCGATGGTATGCGTGATTCCCGAGAGGTCTGTGGCCGCATCGGAATTCATATGGCCAGCAACGACAATTTTCGGATTGCGCGCTGCTATCTTTTCGAGATTGGCGACCCATGCGGAACGCAATTCGGCACTGTTCGTGTCGGCGGTCCAGACATGGACACCGTTGAAGATCAGCACGCCACCGAAAACAGCATTCAGCGACGGAACGAAGAGATAGCGTCGGTTGGCAAGTCCTTCGGCTTCGATGATTTCGATCGCCTCACCATCGACACTCAACGTGGTATCCGTAATGGCTTCCGGTATGACGATATCAGCAAGCGTTTGCGGACCATTTTCCTTCAACTGTGGACCCCACACAGCAAGCTTCTTCTCGACGCTACCCTTGATCGCCTCAACCGTGGCAGGCGCGGCAATTACCTTTGCATCTGGAAAGACGGCCTTTATCGGTCCCAGGCTAAAATAGTAATCGGGATCGGACTGGCTCACATAGATGGACGTGAGGGTCTTGCCAGTCTCTTTGATGGCGTCGGCAATCGCTTTGCCATCTGAAAGTGTGAACCCGCCGTCTATCAGAATAGCTTCCTTCGCGCCGGAGATGAGAACGGGAGCACGGAAAAAGCCGTTCTCTCCTGCAGGGAAATGTTTCCATGTTAGAGCCCCAGCAGAATGGGCGAGCCCTGCAGGTGCGAAAACGGCTGCAGCACCTGCGGCCAAGGTCGTCTTCATAACGGTTCTCCTGGTAAACATCTGTATCTCCTGTGTATGGATGAAAGTGTCCGTTTCCGTAATTTGTGGTCCGCATAGAGACGGCTATCGATCTGCGCCGGCTGGTCATTTCAGCCGAGATTGATCCCAAAGTTCCGGTGCCACACCAACGCCACCCAAAATCTATGGCTCTGATTGGCAAGACTTGAAACTCACGCAATCGCTGTACGCCATCTTTAGGCGTTTTGCCTCGAACCCGGTTTGCCGCTAATGTTCCAAGCCCCGCGAAGCGATAAATGGCATGCCGCGATAGATCTGAAAAGACTCACGGAGACTACAGACTGTATGTTAAAAGCTGACAATCATTTGAGGGACGATCATGCCTACGGCCACCAATCTCAATCGGCTCTCTTACTTCGTCGCTGTCGTTGATACGGGGTCATTCACGCGTGCGGCCGAGTATCTGGGAATCACCAAGGCGGTTGTCAGCCAGCAGGTTGCAAAACTGGAGTTGGAGGTTGGAACAACACTGCTGATGCGCACGACGCGACGGCTCCAGCCGACAGAAGCTGGGCGGATGTTCCATGCACGTTGCGTATCGGTCCTACGGGATGCCGAAGATGCCTTGGGCGAACTGGCCCAGGCCGCGGTCGACCCACGCGGCATGCTCAGGATAACGGCGCCTTACGACTACGGCACTTCTGTTCTGGTTCCGGTCATCACTGCCTTTACGTCGAGGTATCTGGATTGCAAGGTGGAGCTCAATCTCACTGACAAGACAGTCGATCTCGTGGCCGACAACATAGACCTCGCCGTGCGCGTGGGATGGCTGACGGACTCAAGCATGCAGGCGAGACGGATTGGTTCTTTTCGACAATATTTGGTTGGCTCCCCCCCGCTTGCCGAGAAACTGTCGAAAGCGCGTGATCCGGAAGACCTAGGGTCCCTTTCCTTCGTTGCCAACGCTTCGCTGCGAGAGCCTCTGGAATGGATATTCACCCAGGGTGAAAGCAACACCAAGACCTTACGTTTCAATTCTGACATAGCCATAAACACGACGCCAGCGGTCATGGAGGCCGTTAAGCACGGCGCAGGACTGTCTGTGCTACCGGATTTTCTTGCCGAAGCCGGGATAGCAAACGGTCACCTGATCCATGTGCTGCCGGATTGGAGCCTCCCCTCCGGTGGAGTATATGCGGTTTACCCTGCGGCGCGCTTCCGTCCACCAAAGGTTTCAGCTTTCGTTGCGATGCTGATCAGCACAATCAAACAGTAAATGAGGCTCCCTCCGAAAAAGAGGAAGTCGCAGGTGCGTCTTCCTCATGATCGATTTTTACGTCTGTCAGATCTTGATGAAACTGTGTGAGGCCAACGAACCGAAAGGCAGTGAAGCGAGCCGACCACCAGTATCCAGAGTACCGAGATCGACAGCAAAGAACCCAGTCGCTTCTATGATCGCGCGAACCTGGGACTTGGCATCAGCATCGTCACCAGAGTAAAACAGCACACGCTTTCCACCCGACACCTCAGGCTCAGGCAAGACATTGACGTCGAGATGGTTAAACGCCTTCACAACCCGTGCGCCTGGAACGTATTGGCTGAATACTTCGCTCGAATGCTGTTCGCCGAGATCAACCGCCTTGATGCCATAGGCCGCCAATGGATTGTTTGGATCGTTCGCATCGGGCGAGTTCGGCTCGAGGAATTCCACCGCGTTCGTTCCGTCGACGATGATGCGGCCATTCCAAGCAGGCAAACTTGTCAGAACGTCTTTGGCAACACTCCATCGCATCGCAGCAAATACGATGTCTGCGCTTGCCGCCTGTTCGACCGTACCTGCGGTGATGGACGAACCAAGCTCTTCGACCAGTGCCGCAAGAGATGCTGGACCGCGGCTGTTTGAGATAGTGGCCGCAATGCCATTCTTGGCGAAAATGCGTGCGAGGTTGGAGCCGAGTGCGCCGGAACCAATAATGCCGATAGTCATAGTTTTACTCCTGCAAACGAAACGGGGCTTAAAAGACGAGAACTGCCAACGCCCCTACGGCCAGCAATTCCTGGGATCCAACTTGACGCATAACAGTCAGATTGAAGGTGTGTCGCTGGCATAGTGACAGTTATCGACAAATGATCACCAGACCAGCGGAATAGAGAATTTACCAAGGCGCGCCACTTCCGCTGCGATGTCCGCAACGGTGGACTTCGCCAACTCTGCTTCAAGCGCCGCGCGCGCCTTTGTCAGGACAGGCTGAATCGCCTCGAGAATATTTCCACCAACGGCGCAGTTCTCACAGGGCGGCGTGCGATGTAAGGAAAACAACTCGGTGTCTTCCACAGCTTCGTAAACATCCAGAAGCCTGATTTTTTCTGCCGGCCTTGCTAGAAGGGCGCCGCCTCCAGCGCCGAGTTGTGAACGCGTCAAGCCTGCATCGATCAGCCTGGACAGAAGTCCGCGGACGACCACTGCACTCGTATTTGCCGAATAGGCTAAATCCTCAGACCGCATCGGCTTTCCATCACTGACAGCGAGAGCGGCCAGAATGTGCACGGCGACGGCGAAACGGGTGCTGGTAGGCATGACGATCTCCGTTATTGTGTAAGTATCACTATTACACACATTGCGCTCTGTCAACCGGCTTCGCTGCGAATTTATTTTGAGCGCTGCTTGAGGCGATCAATCATCCAACGTGCTGCGGGTCCTGGCGGAGCGTCCACCCGATAAACCGCTGACATCGGCAACCGTAAACCGCCGGGTGGTATATCTTCAATGGTGAGTTCGACCAGGCGACCGTCAGCAATGTCTTTTTCGACGGTGTGCAATGGCATCCCACCCCATCCAAGTCCGCTCACAAGAAAAGCGTGTTTGGCAAAAAGGTCTGCCAGGCGCCACGTCAGGGGAGACATGACACCAAATTCCCGCCCGGTTGAGAGATCCGACCGATCGGTCAGCACCAATTGAACGTGGCGGGCAAGCTCTTCACGAGGTATAAGCCCCTCACGTTCCGCAAGCGGGTGCATGGCCGCTGCAACCATGACAAATTCGACACTCGTGATGCGCTCCGCCCTAAGACCATCGGGCAGCGTCGGTAAAGACCCGACAAGACCAAAGCTCGCTCGGCCGTCCATGACCGGCTGCACTGCCGCACCCAAGGCCTCTACATACAGCCGCAACGGTGTGACAGGAAATTCCCGGCGGAACTCATGCGAAACATCGGCAATCGTCGCAATCGGAAAGAAAACGTCGATCACCGCTGCAAGCTCGGGTTCAAGACCTCCGGCAATACCTCTCGCCCGTGCTTTCATTCCGTCTACGGCACTGACCACAGCCCGCGCGTCAGCAAGGAGCACGGCTCCCTGCGGCGTCAGCTTGGGATATCGCGCCGAGCGATCAAACAAAGCGGTGGCGAGTTGGGCTTCGAGATTGGCAATGCTTTCGCTGACGGCCGACTGGGTCCGTTTCAGACGACGAGCGGCCGCAGAGAAGCTGCCTTCGTCGGCCGCAGCTACAAACGTTCGCAATTGATCGAGTGAGACTCCGTCTAGCATGTTGTCGGTTCCTATCGGTCAAGTCTATGGGTTCCATCGGACAATACAGGCTAGTCGCATTTATGCAACTGTGGCACTGACACATTACTTTTTCTTGACTGAGCGGGCATGCTGGTGCGGCCACGCGTCAGCGAGTTTCACCGCGACGACACCCACGCCAAGCGGGGGATCGCTGCCGTTATCGCAAAGATTATCACATACGGATTGGAACACGTTATGACCACCACAACAACTGCCGCCGACCTGCTGCGCCAAAGCCTGGAGAGATTTCTGGCAAAGGACATGCAAGGCTGGGCCGCACTTTGCGCCGAGGACGTCGTCGCGGAGTTTCCATTCGCCCCGCCGGGCTCGCCGACAAGGATCGAAGGTCGCCCTGCTCTCTACGAATATCTGCGCAACTATCCGAATGTCATTGATATTCGGTCGCTTCCGACGTTGCGGATATATGTAACAGACGACCCGAATGTCGCCATCGCCGAATGGAGCGCCTCGGGAATCGTCGTGAGTAACGCAAATCCCTACGACATGAGCTACGCCACCTTCGTCACTTTTCGCGATGGGCTGATCGTGAGCTACCGTGAGTACTGGAACCCACAGGCATTTATGAAGGCGTTGGGCGGCTCCGGCTTCTGATCGCAGACCCCAACGCACCGGACCGGCGCGATGTCCACTGGCACGTATCTGTAACGAAGCGAAATTCGTAGAGGACTAACAGGATGACCGTATTGAAACCGAGCCACGAAGGCCGTGTGGCCCTCGTCACGGGGGCTGCCCGTGGCATAGGTCAGGCAATAGCTTTGAAGTTGGCCGGACATGGAGCCAAACTCGTCCTTTGGGACATGGACGAGTCGCAGGAAACTGCCGGCATGATCGAAGGCGCAAACCTGATCGTGACGGGTGACGTGTCAAGCGCAGCCGATTGGGAGCGTATCGACCGGGAGGTCCAGGAACGCTTCGGCGGTACGGATATCGTCGTGAACAATGCCGGTATGGGAAGTCCCAAACCAATCGACGAGCTCGACATCGAGCTTTGGCGAAAGACATTTTCCATCAATCTGGACGCCCACTTCCTGAGTGCAAAGCAGTTCGTGCCACAGATGCGCGCGAAGGGTTGGGGACGCTTCGTCAACATTTCGTCCAATTCGATCGGCTTGGCGATACCCGGAATGAGCCATTACATGGCCTCCAAAATGGGAGTGATCGGCTTTGTACGAGGGCTGGCAAACGACGTTGCCGCCTCTGGCATCACTGTGAATGCGGTTCTGCCTTCCATCACCAACACGAGGCTGACACAGGACATGCCAGAGGAAGAAAAGCGCAGGACCTGGGAGACACAGGCAATCAAACGCTTTGCCGAGCCCTCGGATATTGCAGGTGCCATCTGCTTTCTCACTAGCGAAGATGCCTCGTTCATTACCGGACAAGCCCTCCCGGTTGACGGTGGACAGTACAAGATTTCCTGATGGCACTGATGCCTTGGCTATCAAATCCCCGTCCATACCCCCCGACACGTAGCCGCTTCTTTAGCGACAATACACAAAAGCAGCGGAAAATCGTGTTTGGTCCATCGCTACAGCCGATGGATGTCATCGGGAAATACAGGCTTCTCCAGCAGTTCTGATCATGGTGATGTGAGTCATGATCAAGACATTCAGAAACTTCCTTATCCGTATCAACTCTACTTTTTCGGGCAAATTCGTGGAGACGAAAACCATGACAACAATTCTGCATATCGATTCCAGCATTCTGGGCGGCTATTCCGTGAGCCGTAAGCTCACAGCCGAAATCGTTGCGAAGCAGGAGGCGCTCCATCCCGGTGCCAGAATCATTCGCCGCGATCTCGTCATCGACGCGGCGATGCATCTCTCGGACGAGCATATGGCTGTGTTTCAGGGCGGTGAAGTCGGAAGCGCTGCCCTTGGTCAGGATCTGGCGACAGGCGGTGCCTACATTGACGATCTGTTCGCGGCCGACATTATCGTCATCGGTGCCCCGATGTACAACTTCACGATCCCTACACAGTTGAAGGGCTGGATTGACCGTGTTTGCGTTGCCGGACGGACATTTCAGTACGGTGCCAACGGACCAGAGGGTCTTGTAAAAGGCAAAAAGGTCTTCGTGGCATCCGCCCGTGGTGGAGTCTACACAGGTGACAGCCCTGCCGCAGCCCTTGACCATCAGGAAACATACCTGCTCGGCGTGCTCGCTTTCATCGGCCTGACCGACGTGACTGTCATCCGTGCCGAGGGCCTTGCTCTTGGCGAAGACGCCAAGGCTGCGGCCATCGCTGGGGCGACGACGCAGATCGACGCGCTCGCCGCTTGACCCTTCCCTGTACGACAAATCAAATAGTTCAAGGACAACCAATGCCCAATAGCAATTATCTGGCGGCTACCGGCAGACTTCTCCTCGCTGTCATGTTCATCTTCAGCGGTCTCGGCAAGCTCATGGCACCGGAGGCTACCCAGGGATACATCGCCTCCGTCGGTTTACCCCTGCCTTTGCTGTCCTACCTGTTGGCGGTCGCCGTTGAGGTGGGTGGCGGCATCCTTCTAGTCATAGGCTATCAGACCCGCATCGTCAGCCTTGTCATTGCAGCCTTCACACTCGCAACGGCGCTGATCTTCCATAACGATTTTACCGACCAGAACCAGATGATCCACTTCTTGAAGAATATCTCCATCGTCGGCGGGCTTCTACAAGTGGCGGCGTTCGGAGCGGGGTCCCTCAGCCTCGACGCGCGCCGTCTGAGGACTGCATGATTTCAGAGCTGGCTCATTCTTGACAACAACAAGCCAGCCCCTCTCTTTCTTGACACCATATTGGAACGAACATGGAAATCGGCATCGATAGTTTCGCGGCAACAATACCAAATCCGGCGACCGGCCTCACCGTGCCGCCAGCGGATAGAATGGAGGCTTTGCTTGCGGAGGTGGAAACAGCGGATCGCGTCGGCCTTGACGTTTTCGGGATAGGCGAACATCACCGCAAGGAGTTTCTGGATTCTGCACCAGCCATTATTCTTGCTGCCGCTGCAGCACGCACCAAGCGCATTCGACTTGCGAGTGCTGTCACCGTTCTCAGCGCTGCAGATCCTGTCCGGGTCTTTCAGGATTTTGCGACGATTGACCTAATCTCCAAGGGTCGGGCGGAAATCGTGGTCGGGCGCGGTTCATTCGGCGAGGCCTACCCGCTCTACGGCTTTGCCATGAACGACTATGATGCTCTTTTCATTGAGAAGCTCGATCTTCTCCTCAAATTGCGGGAAACAACCAATGTGACCTGGCGCGGCCGCTTCCGGCCTGCGCTTAACGGGCAAGGCGTATATCCGCGTCCATATCAGCAAAAAATGCCGATATGGCTTGGTGTCGGCGGAACACCGCAATCTTTCGCGCGTGCGGGAGCTCTTGGACTGCCATTGATGGTGGCAATTATCGGCGGCAGTTTCGAACGGTTCCGTCCTCTCGTCGACCTCTACCGTGAAGCTGGCAACCGTGCGGGTCATGCGCCGGAGACGCTCAAAGTCGGTGTTCATGCTATGGGCTTCGTCGGTGACACCGACCAGAGTGCGGCTGACGCCTTCTTTCCGGGATGGGCGCATGTGTTCACCGAAATCGGTCGGGAGCGCGGTTGGTCGACTGCGACGCGTGACCAATTCGACGCGATGCGCGGACCGGATGGGGCCTTCCTGATCGGCAACCCTCAGACCGTGCTCGACAAGATCGTGGCTGCTGACAAAGCGCTGGGTGGGATTTGCCGCATTACCTTCCAGATGAGTTCCGCCATGCTGGAGACAAAGGCCATGCAGCGTTCGATCGAATTGCTCGGCAGCGAGGTTTCACCCGCCGTCAAGGCAGTCCTTGGTGAGGCGGCTCATCATGGGTGATTGATCGCAGGTGTGTGGCAGCGCAGCGGTATGGAGAGCGTACTGGCTGATGGGAACTGCGCCGTCCGCGCACCGTGTTTCGCAACTGGATTAAAGACGAGCCCAACAGTCTGTTCAAGCCAGAGCTGGGCCGTTACCACCTCTACGTATCGCTCGCCTGCCCAGCCGCATCCGACGACCGTGCCCTGAAAGGCGGTAATTCCTCGAACACTCCAAGCGAAAATCCGCCGTGCTCCAGCTCGATAGCTTCCATTTCTTCAAGACGCTGCCGAAAGCGTTGAAGCCTGTCGTCTTGGCCACGCTCGTCTCTAGCCCAGACATCGACCAGGTGACGAAGTGCCGGCACGGTTGCGTTGACGATATGAGACTCCGCATGACGGGAGTTCCTATTCGCAATTCTTGTGGAGCGGCTCTCACCGTCAAACATTTCGTGTCACCTAGAACGTCCCGCTACCGGGCTAATTCTGTTGCCCGAAATCAGCCGGCGCAATTATCTGTCCGGAAGAAAAACTCTGATGTTCCCCGCACCACCTCTTGAAGGATTCGTCGTTGTCGTCCAGCACAAGCCAGATGTCGTTCGCCAGCTGGAAATCGCTCTCGGCAATGCCGGCGCGACGGTCTTCGCCGCTCGCACTGCTGCAGAAACGATCGAGATCATGGCCAAGTATCAGGCGCATCTCATCGTCGTTGACCTGAAGGACGCTAACGGCGTCTTCAATGAGCAGGTGGTCTTCGCAGCGTTTCACAGCGAGAGCGGACGTATCTGCTACAGCGAGAGCTTTCCCGACGAGGGTCTGATCACGTGGGCGACGTGGTTAGCTCTCAGCGAACCGGCGGGCACCGTGGTCAAAGAGGCAAGCGCTTGGAGGGGGCGTATGCGAGCATAAAGAACCATCGGCTGGGGTTTCGGCACCGCCACCACGCCAATGCAGGTCGTATGCGGATCAATCTTGCGGAAAACTGCCAGCGTAACCGAAGAAGCTTCGCCTTCTGCGAAACTATCCCGTTTGTCTACGCTCCCTCAGGGCCTCCCGGATCGGAAAACGTTTTAAATCTGTGAAACCTCTAATAAATCGGGTTTTCACCCCGCAACTTTGAGATAAGTTCAGTTTTGAGTGTTCTCGGTGGAACCTTTCTTGCTCCAAATGGTTAGTTTGAGTTCAGGCTCAGCAAATTATGAAATTTCACAGTTGGATACGCAGTCTCCATCCTTCTTCCCGCACCACATCAGCCGCACGTCGGAGTTTTTATCGGTTTGACTACGACGCAACACACAGCCGATTTTGCGGCCATCGTCCGCGGGATGCCGCAGCCCTACCTTATCCTCAATAGCGACCTGACGATTGTCGGCGCGAGCGACAGCTATCTTCACCTTACAGACCGCACACTCGATGACATCGTCGGTCGTCATATCCTTGAGGCTTTCCCAGAAAATCCCGACGCTGTAGGCACAGTGGAGCAGGGCCCGTTGGAGGTCTCGCTACGACATGTCCTGGCCACGGGCAAGCCACACGAGATGGCTGTCATCCAGTACGACATTCCTCGACCAGAGGGCGGTTTTGTCCAGAAGTTTTGGACTCCTGTTCATACGCCTGTTGCCGGGGACAACGGAGCCATCGAATATATCATTCAAAACCCGATGGATGTGACGGAGAGCGTCGTCAAATCGCGCGAAGCCGATGCTCGGTTGCGCATCGCCCATCATGCCGCTGACCTTGCATCTTGGGAGTATGAGCCGGAGACGGACATCTGGCGGCGAAGCCATTCCGTCGATGAATTGTTTGGGTTTGAACCGGGCACCGGCGGGCCTGTCGCTGCGCCGTATTTTGCAAGGATGCATCCCGACGATCTCCCGCGAGTGAGAGCGATCGTTGAGAGCGCGATCGGCAGCCCTGATTTGACGGTGCTGAATTTCGATTGCAGGATCGTTTTGCCAACGGGCAACATCCGCTACGTCGCCTCGCGAGGAGAGGTTTTGAGAACGTCCAGCGGCGCAGTGCGGATGATTGGCGTGTTGATGGACGTAACCGCGGATCGTGCTCGAGAAGCCGAACTCTCAAGCTCCGTGAAAACTCAAGAGCAGCTTTTACAGCAGAAAGACGTTCTGCTGGCCGAAGTGAACCACCGCGTCAAAAATAGTCTGCAACTTGTCGTCAGTACGCTTCGCCTACAGGCCCGAAGACTGGACAATCCAGACGTGATCGAAGCCTTTGAGCAGGCCATCGGCCGGGTTAGGGCGATCATCTCGGTTCACGAGGGTCTCTACCGGACAGCCAATTCCCTGTCGGTGGATATGGCTGATCACCTCACCAGGCTGTGCCTCGATCTGACCAACTCGGTCGACAGTCGGCAAATCGAAGTCGATGTCGATCCGATTGCGCTGACGACCGAACGCGCAATACCGGTATCTGTCATCGTGAACGAACTCATCGCCGAGCGATTACGGCGAACCGAGGGAACCCCGTCTCCCGTCCATCTATCGCTGAAGCAGCTTTTCTCGGGTTCTATTGCATTGATGGTCCACGATCAGCATGCTTGTCCGACAGATGCTCCAGCGAGCGAACTGTCATCGAGGCTCATTGAAAGCATGGCAGCGCAGATCGAGGGTGAATTCCGCGAAGAGACAAACGATGATGGGCTTCGAGCAACCGTGACTTTTCCAGGGAAAGGCACCTGATGCCTCTACGGGTGATGATCGTTGAAGACGAAATGCTGCTGGCGCTTGATCTGGAAGACATGCTTCTCGATGCGGGCTATACGGTGATCGGGCAGGCTTCCGACATGCCGCAAGCCATCGCGCTCGCCGAGAAGGTAAACGGAAGCGTGGACGTCGCCATCATGGACGTCAATCTCGCCCGAGGAACAAACGGTGTCGAAACCGCAGCCGCTCTTCGCCAGCGCTGGGACATTCCATCCCTGTTCGTCAGCGGAAACCTTGACGAGCGCACGCGGGCAGAGGCACAGCGTTGGCATCCCATTGGTTTCGTGGGCAAGCCCTATTCGGAACGTGAAGTGCTCTCGTCGCTGATGCAGGTCGCTAAATGAATTCAAAGCCCGAAGTATCTGATTCCTAATCGATTGTGCCTTCATGCGTCGAAGCGAGGCGGCTCAGTGAACCTGTTGTAAAACGCTGCATTGGCCCCAGAGATGGTGCCGTGACTTCTTAGGTTGAAACCAATATGTGTGGGGTTATGTGCTATGGCGGATCGGAGAACTTGGTTATGAACACTGGGTTGGGCGTGAATAATCTCCGCTAGCGAAATCGAAGGGTTGGTCTGGCGAAGCGCCGTCGATCTTTAATGCGGCCGGAATCGCAAATATTACCTGGACGTTCGTTGTCTTCGGCCCAAGTCTTTTAGAATTTCAAGGTGGAACCGGGCCTGTCCGGATCGCTTGCGCAAGGTGTTTGAAAATGCGTTTCATAATTCATGGTGTGGGTGCCATCGGCGGCACGATTGCGGTCTCGCTTGCTTCGGCCCGTCAGAAGGTCATCGGGATCGCGCGCGGCGAGCAGCTAAAGGCGATCAAAGCGAAGGGGCTGACATTGCGGACTCCCAGGGGAACCGAGACCTGTCACTTCGAATGCGTGGAATCGCCGAGCGCGATCGCGCTTCTTCCTGACGATGTGGTGCTGGTCTGTACGAAGACCCAACACATGGGTGCAGTGATCGAGCAACTCGCGGCGGCTGGCCTTCAGGACCAGTCGATCTTCTGCTTCCAGAACGGTGTCGAGAACGAACGCACCGCTTTGCGGCGTTTTGCCAATGTACATGGCGTGAGCGTCATACTGCCGGCGGACTATGTCACGCCCGGCGAGATCCTCGCCTTCGGATCACCTCACTCCGGCTATTTCTATCTTGGCCGGTATCCGCAAGGTTTCGACAGTGTCGATGAAGCCGTCGCGCAGGCGCTCACGGCGTCAGGTCTGCCAGCTTTTGTGGTTCCGGACGTGATGAAGAACAAATATGGAAAGCTGCTCTTAAACCTTCACAACATCGTCGAGGCCGCATGCGCCGACCAGGGCGATATCGCGCCAATCGTCGACCTTCTACGCGAAGAGGCAGAGGTGGTTTTCGCTGCGTCGGGCGTGCAATGGCAGAGCGTCGGTGAAACCGATCCCAACCGTGGAAGGCTGATGAAGATGGCATCGATCGCAGGTTTCAGCCGTGCGGGGAGCTCCTCCATGCAAAGCCTTGCCCGCTCCACGGGATCTATCGAGACCGATTATCTCAACGGTGAAGTCGTTCTACTGGGGCGGCTGCATGGTGTCCCCACACCTGCCAATACCTGGTTCTGCGAACTCGCTGCCCGCATGGTACGAGAAAAACTGCGGCCCGGAACGATTCCGCTGGACGAGGTCAAGCGGGCACTGTCTCTCGCTTAGAGTATCGGGTTTGATCAAAATCTGTGTGCAGCCGGTGGTCGAAGGCTCCCGATGACAGAAGGTGCAAGAGCGGCTTCATTATGTGATCGAACGAACCTGTTCCGCCGGCTGCTCCTAACGCAAGATGCGTCGCAAATACCCTAGCATATCAATCAAATTCTCTAGCCCTGAAAAATTAAAGGGAATCTTCGTCGCGAAACTCGCTCTCAAAAGTCGAAGTTTTGCGACAGACATTTGCGACAGATTTAAGCTGCGAGTGACATGCCCTCGGTCTTACGCTCCACGAGCGCCCAAATGTGGCCGAACGGATCGAAGATCGAGGCCACGCGCCGGCCTATCACGTCAGTCTGGATTTCGTCTCGGATCCCAGCTCCGGCTGAAAGGGCGCTCTGCATTACACCTTCAATGTTGCCAACCTTGAGCTGGAAAATCGTGCTGACCGCCCCTGGTTCTTTCGGAAAGAAAGGGCCACCGTAGGAGGATGCTTTTCGCGATTGGGATTAGAGTCGGCGACCCACACAGGCAGGTTCCCGAACCGCATTTCGACAGCCGCCAGAGCGCCATCGATGTCATTAGTGTTCGCTTCCTGCTCACCAAAGGCGGCGGCATAGAATTTAGCGGCCTCTCTCTCCCGCCCATGTTCAACAAACAAAGAAAGTTCGACGATGATATCTGCGGACGTCTTGGCTCCTCGCTCTATCTGATCACCTCTCCACTATACCGCAAACTTTGTTGAACTATCGGACGAGAGGCCGCGAAATCCAGGATTCACTACCATTTCGCCGAGGGCAGATGACCGGTTTGGGCCAATAGTAGACCAGCGTATCGGCTGCCGCGCCAAAGGGACTTGGACTGGTGATAGTTGACGTTTATCGTTATCTGATTTCGACTAAAGCAAATCGGGCATCAAGGAAGAAAGATGACAGAAACCTATGATGACCAGTTACGATGCTTGCGTGAAGAAATTCAGCGTCACGGCGCTCGTCCGACCGTTATAGATTCGGTACTTTCGAAACTGCTCGTTCATAGCTGCGATAAGGTTTCGAGAGATTTATTGCTGCTCTTGTCCGATGAGGCAGAGTATGAAGAAGGCATGTATTCCCTCATCCACGCTGCAGAAAGTGCGCCCGACGAGGAATATATCCTCTCTCTTCTCTCTATTTTTTCGGCTATCAGGACATCATCTCCGCGTTGGACATCAATTGTCACAATGAGGGTACTCAATAGTCGTCCGACGCAACTAGAGCTAATTACTCAGCTGCGTACCGCATCTAAATCAGTCAAAGCTGATGTTGATGCCGTGTGTCGTCGTATTGCTGAGATCGATCCGCAATTTCTAGCAAAAACCGTACCGGTAACTTTGGCCATGCGATAAGAGGTCGCTCACATCATTAACACTCTGAGCACGGCTGAACGAGTGCGAAACGTGTTCAGACGTTTGCATAGGCGTCAGGGCGCTACCAGCGTTGCTAGTAATTATTGGCTGCCGAACCATAATGCCACTGGTCGTAGTAGCGCACGGCGGTATCCTGTGCGGTCCCCTGTAGCCTGGGATTCTGCCAGATGATCACGCCGCCGATGATGAGAGCCGCCACTAAGACGATGCCGATCAGTTTGCGTACGACGAACATTACAAGCCAGATAGTGATGACCGTGCCGATGGCAATCATCAGCACAGAATTGAAGTCGTCAGGGATATAGGGCCCAAAGGTTTCCATCTGCGCTTATAGCTGAAGCGTTTTGGCCGAAGAAAGGCAGCGCGAGGATCGTATTGCTGTTCTCGTGATTACAACCTAGATTTTCTTCCAGAGCAGAACCGCACGTAGGAGCCTCTGTGAAGATCACCCACTATGATGACGGCGTAGAATTTTCAGTTAAGAACGCGCCGACTGTATGGATACATGGAAGCATAATCTTCTTGGTCGTGGCCCTGACTCTGCCGATATGGTTCAAATTTACCTCCCGAGGGATTTCTACCGCCTGTGTGGTGTCTGTCGGAATAGTGCTGTCGATATTCATTCACGAGGTTGCACATGCATGGACTGCCATGAGGCTGGGCCACCGCGTGACGTCAATCCGCCTTCATGTGGCGGGCGGCGAAACACTTTGGGAGACTTACAGATACAGCCGAAAGGACGACTACCTGATAACATTGGCGGGCCCGCTGGCGAATCTCTTTATCGGCGCTCTTGGCGTCACAGCGTACTATGCCTTCTTACCCGATCCCGTTGTGTTTTCCTCAGGAACGGAGCAGCTATGGCACAGGCCACCACCAGCCTCGCCGCCGTTTATCTTTGATGCAGTCTTTTGGCTTTCTGTTTTCAATATTGTCCTGACATTCATCAATCTGCTTCCAGCTTTTCCCCTTGATGGGGGACACATTCTCCGAATTTTTTTGGAAGCCAAGTACGGGCTCCACCGTGCTTTGTTTTGGACGGGACTAATCGGGACGGTACTTGCTGTAATATCCAAGTTCGTTTTCATCGTCTCCATATTGGGCGGCGTGATAGTCTGGTCTCCGCCAAATTTCCATATGAATTACAGTGCCATGCAAGCCGGTCGACATAAGCGCCCCTGGAGTGTGGAATAGAAACTGCCCTGTTCCGATTTGGTCCAATTTCCGCTAACGAAGCCTCTCATTCGAGGTCTCCTGGAGATAAGTGCCAAGGAGAATTGAAGCATTTTTAGGAAGGTCAAAGCATGGCTGAGATTTGTAAGACTGTCGTCTCCCTGAGCTTCTCCGGTGACAATCTTGATCCAGACGAAATTTCGCGCTGGCTTGGTAAGCCTACGAACGGAGCGAGTATGGGCGGCATTTTGCTCACGCCTGCAGGTAATGAGCGTGTTTCGCACACCGGTATTTGGCTTCTCAGGGCAGAGGATGCCCAGCACGGGGGCTTTGAGCAGCAGATACATGCACTACTCTCTGGTCTCAGCGAAGACTTCAGTATCTGGAAGGACTTTTCGGATCGCTACCGAGGGCGGATCTTTGTTGGACTTTTTCTATCAGGGTTTAACGAGGGTTTGAGTGTCTCTCCCCAGACTCTCATTGCCATTGGCGTCCGTGGTCTTACCCTTGACCTAGATATCTACAGCGGTGAGGACGAGGCGGATGCTGGGGAATTTGAAAACGGCAACTGTGTGTAATGAAAGGCTTGAGACGAGCTGGGCGGCAGACGGTGACTATGGTTACGTCACCGAATAATGCCACAAGGCGGACGAAGTCTACGCCGAAGGTATGTCCCCTTTGGCCAACTGCTGCCTTGGCAGCGTTGCGCCAAGAGCGGTCATTGCGTCTCATCACGGCACTGCGTAATCTGCGAAACGCGTGCGGAAGTCATCAATATTAATGCCCAAGCGGGGGTGGCAAAAGTCGTATTGCCGCAGTCTCCTGAGTATGTCGGGAACATGGAATGAGCAACCCTAGCTTTTACAAGTGGCGTACAAAGGAGCCGAATGAAATTTCCAATCTCACGCACTGGCGACCCCTCCAAGCTTCTGGCACTTGTAATTGCGGAACTGCATGCCGATGACCTCTTGGATATCGCGCGCTGCGATTACGGGGACGGGGTAGAGCTGCATCTCGAGCAGCTCCAATATATTGCACGGAATCTTTCTGTCCCTGCGCCGTTCGGATGGTATCCGGCTGAAGTGCTCCAATTAATGAGATGGATTGAAACTGCACAAGATGCGACCAATGACGGCCTTATCCAAATGCATAGGCAAAGAGCATTTTGTTGCACCGTCCTGATGACAGCAATGTGTGATCCGGAGAGTTCTCACGACGGAAGCAATTGCACCCTGATTCAACTCATCGAAAGCCTTAGAGAGCTTCAGCTTTCAACAGAGGTTGAAGCGGCAGACCTCCTTGTCTGCTTGCTCGATACCGACCCGGATGATCATGATGTAGACACTATATTTTTCGGCCTCGGTCTCCTTCATTTTGCGCTTGCTGTTCCCCAGTGGGACAATGCCGCGCTGGTGGCGCTCATAGACTGGATAATGGTAAACGAGACTGCAGCCACCAGCATCCAACTCCAATACGCAAACTTGGGAGCAAACGACACTTGGCTGCTTTCAAAAACAATCTACGATCACCGCCACATGAAATGGCGGCAGCTTGGCTCTGAATTGAGCGGGCGTTTATCGACTCGCCACAATGCGGAGGTTGTCGAAAAGGTAGAACTGATCGCGGCCCTAATATCGCAAAATTCCTAATTTTGGGGGCAACGTCACGGTCAACGACCGGTTTGGGCCAATCGCTGCCTTGGCAGCGTTGCGCCAAAAGCGATCAGAAGTCTCACTGCCTCAAATCCGTCTATTTCAATCGGAAGCTTGTGGCTCTTTGGGGATGAACCAATATGACAAACGCGTTTTCGAAGGTTTCTGTTTATGCCCTGATCGCGGCTGCGGTTGTTGCGGCGGCTTTTTTCCTTCTTAATACAAACCTGCTTGCGGCACGACCGACAGGACAGATGACACTTCTCGCCCATCGCGGAATCGCACCGAGATACGATATGACAGGTGTTAAGGCTGACACCTGCACCGCCACGCGAATGCTGCCCTCTGGCGACGTCTTTATCGAGAACACTTTGGCTTCAATGAAAGCCAGTTTCGAAGCAGGCGCAGATGCTGTTGAGTTTGATATTCACCCTACCACGGATGGTGAATTCGCCGTCTTCCACGACTGGACGCTCGACTGCCGTACGGACGGTCATGGCGTAACTCGTGAGCATTCGATGGCCGAACTGCGCAATCTCGATGTCGGCTACGGCTATACATCCGATGGAGGTGAAACCTTTCCATTCCGTGGGAAAGGAGTTGGCTCAATGCCGACGCTTCGCGAAGTACTCGACACCTTCCCAGGGAAAGGCTTTCTGATCAACATCAAGAGCAACTCTCCAAAAGAGGGAGAGCTTCTCGCTGCATATCTCAAGTCTTTCCCATCGAATGTCAGCGATCAACTATTTGTCTATGGCGGCGAACGACCGACAGCGGTTCTCAAGCACCTTATGCCAGGGCTGAAAACGACGACGCGGGTTTCGGCCATCGCTTGCTTAAAGGACTATTCCAAATGGGGATGGTCTGGCATCGTGCCATCCTCCTGTGCAAACGGCGTCGTCTACTTGCCTATCAATCTGGCACCGAAGATGTGGGGCTGGCCCAACCGCATGCTCGACAGGTTTCGCGCAGCCGGTAGTGAGGTATTTATCATAGGACCTTACAACGGTGGAGACTATTCTACTGGGGTCGATACAGTCGAAGAACTCAACTCACTTCCGACTGATTGGTCTGGAGGCGTGATGACCAATGAACTGGAGCTACTTGCCACTTCAATTGGTCGTAAATCGACGCCCTCATCACGTTGATGTCTACTGCACCCTCTTTTTCAAACACTCGGAACGGTCGATGTATGTCCGCACTGGGCCAAATGCAGCCTTGGCAGCAGTGCGCCATCATCGCATAAATTGGAGGAATGCCTATTCTAGGACATATGGCTTACGTCCGCCGAGCAGAAATGCTTAATATCAGGAATGACAGACCCTACGCCCGAACAAATCGAAAAACTGGCTACCGATTACGCAGGCACTCATTCGAGGTCCACGATGCGCGTAGTTAAAGAGTTAGAGGCGGTCGAGATCGCAGCTGTCGACAAAGGGTTGCGTCGGATTATCATCATTGAGCGAGACGACGGTTTTTACGCCTTCGCAGAACAATATTATTATGTTTCTGAATACGATGGCGAGATAATAAGTCAAGGCTGGCACACAATTTCCCGAAATGGGATTTTTGAGACTTCTCAGGTCGCCGAGACCGAAGGTAGGGACGCCTTTTGTATGTGGTACGGCGTAGCTTATTAGGTTGGATCGAACCCGACTGTCCGCTTCGGGCCAAAGGCAGCCTTGGCGGCAATGCGCCAATAGGAGACATGGCTCCACATATCGGTCACGGTCATGTTTTGGCCCCACCGCGGTAGCGATAGGACCGATGCTTGTCTTCGTGAGGCGTCAGTGTCCCCCCACCTTTGCGTTGGAGGTACGTGCCCCTGGTGTAAATCCGCGCACCCGCCCGGACCAAGTGATCAGAAGGGCGATGACGAGCAGAACGGTCAGTGCCCAGGGAAACGCCGTGGGTCCATGCGCATCCAAAAGAACACCGCCCATGATTCCGCCACCTGCGATGGCACCATTCCAGGCGACGACGTTCATCGACAGTGCAACGTCTGCACCATCACCCGCGGTGTCTGCCAAGGCGGTTTGCAACAGCGTTGCGGCCCCGCCGAATGTCAGGCCCCAGATGGCAACGCCACCATAAATGACCCAAGGTGACATCGAAACAATCCCGAAAAGCAGGGATACCAGCCCGAAGGCGGCTAGACTGGCCAGCACGGTTGCGCGCAGGTGACGGTCGACCAGCTTTCCCGCCATCCAGATGCCGACGAGTGCAGCCAACCCAAAGACCAGGAGAACAAGGTCGACACGGTCCTGCATCCCGGCCGACTGAACGAAGGGTGCGATATAGGTGTAAAGTATGTTGTGAGCGAGCATCCATGCAACGACAACGGCAAGGACCGGTCGAACGCCGGGGGTTGAAAATACCCGAAGCAGGGGCAGTCGATCGCCCTTCTTCTGGCCCGGATAGTCAGGCACTTTCATTACGACCCAGCCGATCAGGACCAATGTCAATATCGACATTATCCAAAAGGCGGTTCGCCAGCCGACCTGCGCACCAAGCCATGTCCCCATCGGCACGCCGAGCGACAGCGCGATCGGCGTGCCTACCATAGCGATCGCCATCGCCTTCCCCTGTTTATGTGAAGGGACCATGCGTCGTGCATAGCCTGCCAAGAGGCTCCAGGCGAGACCAGCGGCAACGCCGGCAAAGAAGCGTGCGACCAAGGTAAGCGTATAGTTGGACGAAATCGCTGTGACAGAGTTGAAGATCAGAAACCCAATGATGGTGGACAGCAGAACTGTCCTGCGCCGCCAACTGCTCGTGGCAATGGTCAAAGGTATCGCCGCTAGCAGCGAACCGAGGGCGTAGACAGTCACCATCTGGCCAGCGAGTGATGGAGAAACGCCCAAACCCTCAGTGATCTGCGGTAGTAGCCCCGCGGGGAGCGTCTCTGTGAGAATGCAGATAAAGCCAGTCATCGCCAGTGCGAGTAAGCCAGCAACTGGCAATCGGTCGGTATCGTTTTCAGGTCCGGTCGTTTTCATTGAGTTCGTGCACCTCTATATATGGATCAAGCGATCCAGATATTCGGATCAAACGGGCTTGGCAAGAGATTCTGGATCGAATAGTACAGAATAAGTTTACGGAGGCACGATATGGCTCGAACGGGACGTCCAAGGGCGTTTGACAGAGAGAAGGCACTGGATGCCGCGATGATCCTATTCTGGGAGCAGGGCTACGAGCCGACCTCTCTTAATCAACTGAAGGCCGCGATGGGAGACATTTCTCCGGCAAGTTTTTATGCGGCCTTCGGGTCCAAGGAAGCCCTCTTCGACGAGGTCGTTCTGCGCTACCAATCCTCCTACGGGCGCGTAACCGCGAGCCTGAAGGATGAGGCAGTGCCGCCACGCGAGGCTATCGAGACGGCTCTGAGGCTTTCAGCAAGGATGCAAACCGACAAGACGCACCCGCCAGGATGCTTGATGATCCTGGGGGCCAACAACTGTGCGCCCGAAAATCGTCACGTAGATGATGTGCTCGCAGCTGACCGGATGCGAAATCGTGCGGGCATCGAAACCTGCATCAGGCGTGCGGTCGATGCGGGAGAGCTTGTCAGCACTACGAATGTTCGGGGGCTGGCGAACCTCTTTCATACCTTCCTGATGGGAATTGCATTTGAAGCTCGGGACGGTGCTGACGGCGCCGATCTCAACGAAGCCGTCACGGCACTGATGCAGATATGGGATTTGCACATGGCGGCGTGAAGGTTGGCCCTTTGCTTGGCCAAAGTGGGATGCTGAATAACCGCTTTGGGCCGGAATGCGTCTTCCACTTCGCGCCATTTGCGGACATGTGTAGGTGAGCATTAGGGTCGCAAGGACCTGAAGACGACCGTCCGACAAAACGGATCAGGGCTTGATATTTGTCGCTGAACGGGAGAATTGCGCCCGTGCTTCCATCATGGCTGGCTGATGTTGTTTAGCCCATTCGAAGAGTGCCATTATCGGCTCCAGCAACGTCCGGCCGAGTTCAGTAAGCTCGTAGTCGACACGGGGAGGAATGGTTGGGTAGATGGTCCGTGTCACAAGGCCGTCCTGCTCCAAGCCTTTGAGGGTAAGAGTCAGCATGCGTTGCGAGATACCGTCGATCAGACGGCCTATCGCATTGTAGCGCATCGGCCCGTTTGAAAGTGCCCCGACGACCATAATGGTCCATTTGTCGCCAACCCGCGCAAGAACATCTGCCAGCGCCCGGCAATCCGGGGCAGTAGGCTCGCTCTCACTAAAAGTCTTGTTCGTCATTCCCAAAAATGTGCCTCCTTGCGAACGTCTAGCCACGTCGTATCTTAGCGTAACGAACAAAATGTATCTAGCCGAGAGACCACGTTATGACGACACTTCGCATCGATCTTTTCACTGAAATCAGTTGCCCCTGGTGCATCATTGGGCTGCACCGTCTCGACAAGGTTCTGGCGGAACGGTTTCCCCAAATCGATGCCGACATCCGTCACCATCCGGTGATCCTGCTGGATTGCCCGCCGGAGGGATTCAAAATCGTCGACCTGATGAGATCACGCTACGGCATCACCGACCCTGCTAAAGCATGGGCTCGGCCACATGCTGAGGCGCGTGCATCCGGGTTGGATCTTGACCTTGGTCGCCAACCATTCGCTTATCCAACAGTCGGTGCCCATACACTGATCCGTCTGGCGGGACCACGCGGGACGCAGCATAGCTTGGTAGCAGCGATCACCTGGGCCTATTTCCAGGATGCCGCCAACATCGGTGATGCCGATGTGCTTGCCGATATCGCATCAAAACATGGCTTTGAACGCGAGGAAGCATATCAATTGGTCAGCGACCCGGTCGAGCTAGAAAGAACTCGTGGTGATGTTGCAAACGCTGCTGCGCATGGCGTGACATCGGTCCCGCATTTTGTGTTTGGGGGTGAGTTCGTTCTCAATGGCGGCCGCAGCGAAGATGAGATTGCAGCAGCCATCCAACGCGCTTCCGCTCCGGTTTCGGAGATTTCCCATGTCGGATGAACGCAAGCTCGATAATGCAAACTTCGTTTTTTTTGGCGGCACGGCAGGTATCGGCCAGGCGGCAGCAACCGAAATTGCTCGCCGCCATGCCAATGT